>PIVW01001374.1 GCA_003353825.1 Chloroflexota bacterium | reverse complement strand
TTGTAACATAGTGAATAACACTATTTGATCGACTACTACATCACTTGTCATAGGTGTAGTGGTTGGCGGTTAAGGGAAGAGCCTCGTATTATCGATCCTAATACGTGTACCGTAAGAAACACCTTGCCCATGTGTCCATAACCTAGCGGATGTTAGTCTCTACCCACAACATCGAGTCATTACATAGACGGCGCAGTCACCTGAGGCGTGACAATGACACTAGCTTATCTCACTTCATTCATCACATGAGGCAATGCAAACCCTAATTAGTAGTAGTCTGAGTGGATCTCTGCCTGCTCTGGGGAGGGCTCCTGTGCCAGTACCTGGTCTGGCGATTCCTGGGATTAGCCGAACCGAAGCGGCCATGTGGGGCGGACTGGATAGTTTTTGCGTTTTTCGGCTGGCTGATTATCAATGTCGCCATGCACGGGCGCGGTGAAAACACACTTCCATTGCTAATTTTCTGTTACCTGATGCCACTGGGACTGTTCTGGGCAGCAAGGGAAGCACCCTTGAGCCGAAAAGCACAACTTTGGATACTCGCCTTTTTCGGTCTTTTCGGACTTTACCTCTGTGCCACGGCCATCGCCGAGGTTCGTGGAATGGGATCGCTGATTTATCCGTCATACATCTACACGTCCGAGATCACCGAATTCCTGGGCCGTGGACGAGGTCCCTTTTTAAACCCGGCAGAT
>PIVW01001373.1 GCA_003353825.1 Chloroflexota bacterium | reverse complement strand
GAATCACTCATGGTTACAATGTGCTCCACCAAACCGCACCGTGTTGGCACTGAGCTCAAGACTCGAGTCCAATGTCCCGATGGTTGGAAGATTGTTGGCGCTGACTTCGATGGTCAAGAGTTGCAGATTGCTTCTATCTATGCTGATGCATGGGAAGGCGGCTTTATTGGCGCATCTCCGATGTCCCACACCGTCCTCTCTGGTTCCAAAGAGAAAGGCACAGATGCTCACACGGCTTTGGCAAAGGCGGTCAACATTGACCGTGACACAGCCAAAGGCGTTGGATTCGCTATGTTGTATGGCGCTGGCGTTCGCACTATTGGCAACACAATCAAGAAGAAATTCAAAGATCGTTCTCCAAGCGAGCTCCGCAATTATGCCTCACAGGCTTTGGCCTTCAAGAAAGGCCGTAAGAACCCTGATGGGGTCTACGAGGGCGGCTCCGACTCTGGTTGCTATAACTATATGGAAAAGATCGCATTGCAGTCTAGGGTCCCTACGCTGCCCTGTCTGGGCACCAAGATTTCCACTGCCTTGCGACCAGCGGCTGTCGGAACCGACTTCAACACAGGCCGCATCAACTGGACCATCCAATCAAGCGGTGCTGAGATGCTCGCCATCCTGCTAACCTCCACACACTGGTTGGCACGTAAGTTCAAAATCCCTGCTCAATTCATCCTCTCAATCCACGATGA
>PIVW01001372.1 GCA_003353825.1 Chloroflexota bacterium | reverse complement strand
ATGACCTACTATACAGTTGAGAGTACTGACGCCATCCACGATGGCGACCAATGGACGGGCAACTACAGCCGTGTTGAGCGGCATACGTTCGACGTCCCCGACGATGCCACGGACCGACAGGTGTGGCGCAAAGCAAGAGAGTTAGTTGGCCTCACGGGTTGCCGGGGCCGGTATCTGCACGACGATGCGTGGATGCCATATAGGACAACCACCATTGTATTTATCTATCATCATGACTGAACGCAAAAACATGGCGGGTTTTATTGACGTCCTCTTTCAGCAGAACGAACGCCTCATCGAAGAGTGCGAGCGTCTGCGTTACCAAATTGAAGACCTCGATGAAATGCACCGCGACCAAGTGTCTCGTCTCTGCGAGAGGATTAAGTACCTCGAGCGCACTCAACCTGTTCGACGATGAAGAAACCCCTATCAAATGACCTGCAAATAAATATTGCAAATCATTTGCACAAGTCAAACATTTGTTGTACATTGCGCTATCAATACAGTAAGACATGACAGACAAACTCATCTACGATTGGGGACTCTACCATGTGGTCGACGACGACCACTTCGAGTTCCAAGCAACGCCACAGCAGATTGCCAAGGCGATGCCCGACCCCGACATCAGCGTTCGTTTGATTCGATACGACAGCGAGGGTTGGAAGGATTGCCACATTGCCCCTGATGGCACCTTC
>PIVW01001371.1 GCA_003353825.1 Chloroflexota bacterium | reverse complement strand
GTAGTAGTTGGCCATGATAGTATAGAAGCATCTTTTTCATTGCTCAAGTATTTGTTGGCCGTATCGGCGTCGCTACAACGTCGTAGGTGACCTGATGAGGCCATCTGAGACGCTGCAAGTTCTCTTTTGACGTTCATATCGTATCTCACACTGTGAATATGGCAATCAACAGCTTCTAGTGACCCGTAGTAGTTGGCCATGATAGTATAGAAGCATCTTTTTCACGGCTCAAGTATTGGTTGGGCGTATCGGCGTCGCTACAACGTCGTGACAGATCCTGAAGTAGTATCATGGGTTGCTACAGTTGATGCAGATGCTTGTCGCGGGCCACGTAACAACTACACGAAAAAGGAAGATGAACGCAAGAAGGAGCGAGAGACTCGAAGGCTTGCTGTGGTCGATGAGTGGGAGAAAGTACACCCGGACAAGGCCTACAAGCAGCTAACAGGCAGCTACGACTTTGGCGACTTTCAACTTTCTATCGACCATGTTCAGGGCGATCCCTTCGCCCAACCTTCACGGATCAGCATTCAGGTTACAGCGGATATTCACGGGATTCCGACCGATTTCTGGCGTGACCGCGTCCGGCAGACCGCGATCGAAGACTACCTCGGCCGCGCCATGAACAGAGCGATTAAGACGCATGTCAAAACCCGGAGAGGTACCGGCCGCAGCGGTGAAATAGAGATCTCCGTC
>PIVW01001370.1 GCA_003353825.1 Chloroflexota bacterium | reverse complement strand
AGGCAATGGCGATCAGCGCCCAGATAAAGCCCGCCGCCAGCATCACCGGCTTGGACTTGCGCATGTGGATCATTTCTTCAAAGATCACCAGTAAGTAGGCGACTACGAAAATGATCAGGCCAATGATGCCTAAGGGGTGCAGCGTAAGGTCAATCAGACTGCCGCCGCCGCCATCGCCGCCACCAGTGGCGCCAAGTGCTGCGGGCAATTGCACAAAAACAAGACCAAGGACTAAAATCGCCAAGGTCAAAATCTTGTTCATCATTCCACTCTTCCTCAGCGCCGAGTAATACCAATCAAGCTTAAGCGCTTATACGACAGACAGTCATCTGCGGAAATTAGAAAGCACAACTTTTTCGCATGCAGTACAGCACATGCTTAAAGGACACCATCATGCGATGCCCGCGATGGATGCAAGGGCCGGTAGAACGGGTCAATATCCGATTCGGTTGTTATACCAAAGAACGTTGATATTGACTTATTGGCTGGAGGAAAACCGCTGAAGCTTCAACACTGTACACCGCTTTGCAAAACAGATGCCCATACCGGCAGGTATCAGCCTTTCCCGAATGCCCCGCCGCCCGGGGTCTTGATGATTACCACATCGCCGGGCTTGCAGATATGCTGTGAACAGCCATCGACCTGCTCGACCTTGCCATTCGCCCGGCGGATGAAATTTGCACCGCACTTGCCATT
>PIVW01001369.1 GCA_003353825.1 Chloroflexota bacterium | reverse complement strand
GTGTGCACGCCGAATCATGGAGGCTTTGTTGCGCCCTTTGCTCACAATCGCCAGACAGCGTTGTCGTTCTTTTGGGGTGAGGTTGATCACATGTTTCTTTTCCATGCCTGCAATCATGTTCTCACCCCACATTTTCATCAATTTGCTAGTGCAACCAATTGACCTGACAGGCGTAATAAGGATTGACACCAGCCTGAAGCGCCCGATAATCTTCATAACTGCCTACACCGGAGGTCTATCACATGTCAAACACACTCGTCGTTTATTATTCACTGACCGGCCACACCCGGCAGATAGCCGAAGCCATCGCCGCCGCGCATGATGCCGATCTTGAAGTCATTGAAGATACCTTTAACCGGGACACAGGTCTGGGACAACCTCGCTCAGCGGTTGAAGGTCTTTTGGGCCTGCGCAGTAGTATCATCCCGCCCAAACATGATCCCAGCGAATACGATTTGGTCGTGGTGGGTACGCCCGTCTGGGCTGCCCGACTATCCTCGCCGGTGCGTGCGTATTTGAGCCAACAGCGCGCCTCGCTCGCCCACGTAGCGTTCTTCTCCACGCAGGGCGCCATTGGTGGGAAGTGGGCACTGCAAAACATGGCCAAGGTTAGTGGTCAGCGGCCCATCGCGCGTATGATCATCTCGGAGCGCCAACTGAACACGCGAATTATGGAAGAGAAGATCGCAAAGTTTG
>PIVW01000659.1 GCA_003353825.1 Chloroflexota bacterium | reverse complement strand
AGCCAAATGTGAACTCCCTCCTCTCTCCCTCGTTCACTTTAACGTGATGCTACACATCTATGGTCATTGCTGCAGGCCTTCATCCTCTGCTGGTGTGCGACTTTTTCTGTTTGGCCAAATAAGCCAAAAGTAGCAACTCAATGAGCTCCACCTCATCACGATTTATAAAAAGGAGACGATTATGCACCAGCGTGAAAGAGACCCGAACGAAGAGCGTGTCAGGAGACGACCAGCGCGTAAGATCGCTGTTACAGGAACACCTGCGCAGCGGCATTTCAAGCAGTTGGTGATTCGTATCCTTCTGACCAACATCCAGAATCCACCCGTCGCCTAACATCAACACGGCTTGCACTTCAACCATGACGACGACACTCACACCTGAGCCCATTGGTCGAGCACGTCGTGCTCGACCAATGTATACAAATCCATACCAAGACCAGGAGACTCCTCATCGAGTCGTGATGTATGTGCGCGTATCTAGCGAAGAACAGGCTCAAGGCCATTCCCTCGATGCGCAAGAACGGGAGTGTAGAGAGTATCTATTGCAGAGCAAACCACACTGGGAGTTAGTCGGCGTTTACCGAGATGAAGACAGTGGTGGTTCAGACAACCGCCCTGGCTTTCAGCAGGTGATGAGAAAAGTCTATGAAGGACATGCTGATGCCATATTGGCACATCGACTTGACAGGTTTTCACGCAATCTACACCAGATTCTGAACTATTTTAAGGAGTTGGAAGCCATGGGCGTGATCTTGGCGTTCGCTAAGGACCAATTTGATTTTTCGATTGAAGAAGGTCGACTTCAGTTCCATATTCTGGCCGTGTTTGCTGACTGGTATTTACGAAATCTGTCTCGGGAGACCAAAAAAGGTAAACTCGCACGCGTCCTCAAAGGCAAGCATAATAATCGTCCACCCATAGGCTATGAACGGGGGCAGGAGGGCCCAGCCATACCGGTGGAACACGAGGCAGAACTGATTTGTGAGGCTTACGAACTGTATGCATGTGGTGACTACACCGACCGCAAGATTGCACAGTTTCTCAACGAACAAAGCTTGCGCACCCGCCGTAATCGTCTATGGTCCAAGGACTCCGTTCGCGAACTACTGCAGAACGAATTCTATGTAGGGCAGGTCAAATACCTTGGAGATCTATATCCAGGGCAACACGAACCCATTATTACCCAGGAGTTGTTTGAGCGCGTACAGTCAGTTCGCAAGTCGCGTTCTCGCCATGCACGTGCCATTGGAAGTACAAAGCGGGTATTCTTACTGTCTGGTTTGATACATTGCTTCACATGTGGCCGCGCCATACGTGCTCAAGGCGATATTGCCGGTCGCTATTCCTATTATCGAGAGGCATCTCGGTTGAGAGGTTTTCTGGACTGCTCACAAATCGATAAGAGTGGACGGGTCGAGGATATTGAGTATCAGATGGGCGAGATCATGACATCATTCACGCTGCCCATTTCTTGGCGAGATGAAATTCGACGTGAACTCAGCGAGTTGGATCAGCGAGAGATTATTCTGACTAAGCGCCGGCAACTTCAACAGCGCCTGCAACGCATTGCTCGTCTATATGCTGACGGAATCTATGACAATACCTCCTACGAGCGAGAGCGAGATTCGGTTCGCAAGCAATTGGAGCGGCTTGTGGTGCCGGAGCCTACCAATGTGTTGGAAGCAGGCAATCATTTGGAGACGCTACAAGATGTCTGGCCGAGAGCTAGCAAGGAGGAGCAACGTATGCTATGCCGCCTCATAATAAGAGAGGTCTACATCGATATCGAGACAAGAAGCATTGTGAGTATCGTCCCCAATGAGGATTTCGGAATCCTGTTCAGATATCACCCCTACATGGAATGTGATGACGAGCAGGGCTATCAGGTGCATCTTCCCGAAGATGTGCTGAATCACGACACCTTTTGACAAAGCAGAAAACCATGCTAAACTGAGTCCACGAAAAAGCCGACCTTGTTGGCGTCAAGATCGGCTTTGCAGTGTAACCGAAGTGCTCTTAACGAGCGATCTGGAACGCAGACCTTACTTCAGTGTTTTTTACACTAGACGGGAGCGACGGGAATCGAACCCGCGATCTTCGGCTTGACAGGCCGACGTGTTAACCGCTACACTACGCCCCCAAAGGGATATCCGTTTATAATTCTGGAATGATAGCTTGATCAGGGTGTTCTGTCAAATCCTGTGGACGGTTTTTGTAGAATCGATTGTATGCTCTGACCTTCTCTTCGGCGACTGCTTAATGGGCCGGAGTCTTAATCGATAAGGCCGGCAAATTGTAAGGCAGGCACTATCAAAATATTCCAGGCGTGCTCATCTCTACCAAAATTGACCGCACCCAGACGATCCTCTGACAACTCCCAGTACTCTTTTGGGGTACCATCCTTGAGATCACGCTGTATCAATTGGAGTACTTGTTTAGCGCTAGACGCAGAGAAATATGTTTTGTCAATGATAAAAGTCCTATACAAAGAAAGAAATTGGATGTAACCTGAATCCGTGACGGATAAATATCCGGTGGGAAGGACAGGGTCAAGGATAAAGATTATGAGTGAAAATGGGGTGGCGAGATCATTCCAAACCGATTCAGGATCGAATCAGGCAGCATGAAGCTGTGAGTTTAAGCTCAAGAGGAGGGCTAGCGCGATTCAAACAGTATGAAAAGGAAATACGAGGCAGGGGCAGTCATGCCTCCTCGCCAAAGGGAGGGAAACGAAAGTATGCAGAAGGGAAGACGGGACGGCTATTCAGCAAAGCAAGCGTGCGTAGACAAATTCGAAGGTGTCAAACCAGGGTGACCATTTCGCAAAAGCAAGTTTGAGTCGACGTGCGTGTCGCACAAGCCGGGCAGCCAGATAA
>PIVW01001368.1 GCA_003353825.1 Chloroflexota bacterium | reverse complement strand
TAGCGTCATAGATACATGTCGTCAACGCGGTGTTTCACCCTGGCCGTACATCGCAGAGGTGATTGCTGAACGTCGCAAGGGTAACGCTCCCCCTCCAATTCCGCTACCTGCTGCTTGAGAATTAGCTGATTCGCAGGGGGGGAGTGAACGGTTACAATCAAAGTAGCTATCTTTGCTCGTCTGGAAAAAAGGGGTACTCGTACAGGAAAGGCTGTATCCCGCTTGCACCGTCATCGGGTAGCAGCTGTGTTAGGAAATGTTGACGATTTATCAGAGCGAATGTGGCTGGAAACACTCAAACAAGGCATTGAACATACAGCGCAGGTCGTATGGTTAAGCGATGGCGGGCGTGGTTTCTGGCGTTTGTTTGATGAACGGTTCCGCTCTCATGCTATTGGTGTTCTGGATTTCTACCATGCCGCACATAATATTTGGTCAGGCGTTAAGGTTTGGTTAGATGGACGCACCAACTACGCCAAATCATGGTTCATCGATGCACGACACCGCCTGCGTCATGGTGAAGCCGATGCTGTCTTGGACGATATCGAAGCGACTCTATTGTTGTCTGACCTACCTGACTCAGCGCAACAAGCGGTAGCACCGCAGTTGAACTTGGAGTATGACGAAACTTGACGGAAACGGGTTCATGAGCAAACCTTTCTGAAAAACATCACATCATAAGAGAGGTCATCATGAA
>PIVW01000143.1 GCA_003353825.1 Chloroflexota bacterium | reverse complement strand
GGGGTGTCTAGCATGCAAAAGAGGATGAGTCGTTTGTTCATAGCGTCTCGGACTAATACATCTTTTGGCCAAAGTCGAGTTTGAGACCACGGCATGTTCCTAATTCCCGTCTGAAACGGCGCCCAGGTGTAGTAGTGAACCCAAAAATGGCCAAAGTCGAGCGCCAAGTTCCATTTTGTGAGTGTTGTGATCGTGTTGCTGGTGGCTGTATTGTTTGCCGCCTGTGCCCCTGTACCCGCCGCCGCCCCGGCCCCGAGCGAGGAAGCTGCTGCTGAACCCACCAGCGCCCCAGTTGAGGATGCTGAGGAAGTTGTGACGATCGAATTCTGGGATTTCCAGCAGTCAGACAAGGATATCCTGGAGGCTCAGGAGAAGGCTATCGCCGAATTCAAGAAGGAAAATCCTAACATCGATATCAACGTCACTGTCTTCCCCATCGCCGAATATCGAGACAAGCTGCTGGTTGCCACTCAAGGCGGACAGCCACCGGACATCTCAACCCTGGACCAGATCTGAGTGGCAGAGTGGGCTGCATCTGGCGCAATCATCCCTCTGGATGACTACATCGCCAACTCCGGTATCAGCAGGGATATCTTCTTCCCTGGCGCCTGGGATTCCAATGTCTGGCAGGGCAAGACCTGGGGCATCCCCCTCAATAATGACGTCTGGCAGGAGTTGTACTACAACAAGGATATGTTCGAAGCAGCGGGCCTCGATCCCGAGCGTGGTCCCGCCGATTGGGATGAGTGGCTGGAATACTGCGAGAAGCTCAATAATCCTCCCGAGCAATATTGTATCTCCTTTATGGGAACGGGTGAATACGTAGCTGTTATCGGTAACTCCTTTATCCACTCCAATGGTGGGGCGGTGTTGAGCGAGGATGGCACTGAAGCCCTGATCAACCAACCGAAGGCTGTCGAGGGCCTGGAAATGTGGAAGGCGCTAGAAGCCTACGCCCCCCCTGGCACGGCCAGCCGCGTGGAAGCCGATGGGGTCGGCCTCTTCACGTCGGGCACAGCCGCCATGGTACTGGTGGGCTCCTGGCAGCAAGACACCTTCAATGGCTTCCCCAACTTGAACTGGGGTATAGCCATGAACCCGGCGCCTGCGGGCGAGACCTTCCACGGCACCCTGGGTGGCTGGAATATGGCTATCTACGATGCTGCGGAACACAAGGATGAGGCCTGGAAGTACGTCGAGTTCCTCACCAACAAGGATGTCCAGAAGACAGTCAACTCCCTGATCCCCGCTCGCCTGGATGCCGGACGAGAGTTCATCGACGAAGGACGTGCAGGTGACGACGTTATTTTCGACACCGTTCAGAACGGTGTTCCACGCCCCCTGTCGAAAGTATACAATGACGTTACCACAGCCCAGGACGACATGATGCAAGAGGTCTGGGCTGGTGTCGACGTGCAGGAGGCGGCGGATAAAGCTGCCGAGAAGATCAACGAAGCCGTGTCGGCCCAGTAAACCGGATTGGATCATGGGTTCCATCTTGACAGTCACCAGTTAGGATGGAGCCCTGTTGTTTTTGATCCTGCGCAACTGACGGCAATGAAAAAGACCTTTCCCGACTCGAGATATGCAAGAAGTCAGGAGGCGCAAAAGGCACCCCCTGGGCCCAGGAAGCCAAACCCCTATTTTTGGCTTGCCTATTTCTTTGTATTGCCCACGCTGCTCTTGATCGGCGTCATCGTCTTCTATCCCTTGGTGCAAGCTGCACTTCTCAGCGTCACAGACGTCTCCTTCATAAATCCCATCCCCAAGTTTGTCGGACTGGACAACTTCTCCCGCATTCTCAAGGATGAAACCTTCTGGCTGGTGTTCAAGAATACACTGGTGTGGACCGGCAGTGTGGTGTTTTTCCAATTCCTGGTGGGGCTCGGCATGGCATTACTCCTAAACCAGAAGTTTTATGGCCGGGCGCTGGCTCGCGGTCTGATCATCATCCCCTGGGTTACGCCTGGCGTGATCGCCGCCCTGGTCTGGCGCATGATGTACGATCCGCAATTGGGCATCATCAACGGTATACTCATCCGCCTCGGCCTGATTGAGATAGGCATCCCCTGGCTGACGCAGGTATCTACAGTCATGCCGGCCGTGGTGATAGTCGCCATCTGGAAGGGCAGCTGTTTTTCCACTGTCATGTACCTGGCTGCGTTGCAAGGTGTGCCCGAAGATCTGATGGACGCGGCCCGCATCGACGGCGCCGGCGCATTCCAACGTCTTATCCACATCATCATCCCCCAAATCATGCCGGTGGTGCGCGTGACCGTGCTCTTAACGGTCGTGGCCACGGCCAACTACTTCGATCTCATCTGGATCATGACTGAGGGCGGACCGGTGAATTATACGCATATCTTCCCAACCTTTATCTACGAACTGGCATTCTCAGGCGCCAAGACCGGCATGGCGGCCGCCTATGGCCTGGTGGTTGCCGGGATCTTGCTCATTTTCAGCCTGGTCTACATCCGCGAGCTCAACAAGCGACAGGCCCTGGACTGATGACTCTTAGCCAAAGCAAGAGACACTCGTACCATTATCGCCGGCTTCTGAGCAGGGTGGGCCTTTACGCGCTGGTACTGTTGGTGCTTGCAGCCTTTATGTTTCCCTTCATCTTCATGGTCACGGTGGCCTTGAAACCATCGCAGGAGGTGTACACCTTCCCACCTACCCTGCTGCCTCGTAATCCCACCCTCGAGAACTTCGCTTCCGCTCTGACGCCTGTCATCTTTCGCTACGGCTTAAACAGCCTGTTCGTCGCCACTTTGACCGCTATCGTAACCATCTTTTTCGCGGTCTTCTCCTCCTATGCTTTCTCCAGGCTGCAATTCCCCGGCCGCAAGTCGATCCTGGTGCTGATCATCCTCACCCAGCTGTTGCCTCTGGCAGTCCTGATCGTGCCCATGTACCGGATCATGTCACGGCTCAACCTGATCAACACCTATCCGGCGTTATTGATCGCTTACCTGACCTTCACCGTGCCAGTAGCGGTTTGGATTCTGATCGGCTTCTTCAGCCACATCCCGGCCGAGTTGGAGGAAGCGGCGATGATTGACGGCTGTCCGCGGCGCGCGTTTTTCAGCGTGGTGCTGCCCCTGAGTCTGCCAGGTATCGCGGCCGCCGCTACGTACGTGTATATTGTTACCTGGCAAGAGTTGATGTTTGCCCTGGCATTTACCACCACCAAGAACATGCGTACTCTGCCGGTTGGCGTACTTGACTTTATCGGGGAGCATATCACGGACTGGGGAGGCATGATGGCAACGTCCGTCCTGGTCTGCCTGCCTGTATTTCTGCTGTTCATCTTCGCCCAGGAGCAGTTCGTCGCCGGTCTCACTGAAGGCGCCGTTAAGGGTTAGATTTACTCAATCACGTCCGGCCGAGCAGGAGGATTCGCCGTGAATTCAAAAGAGAGAGTGCGCGCTGCGCTGCAACGTAAGCCCGTGGATCGGGTACCCATTTTCATGTGGTTCCACCCCTCTACTGCGATCAGGTTTGGCGGGTTGCTGGAGATCCCATCCTCGCAAGTGGGTACGGCAATGGGCAACGACATAGAGCAGACATGGGTGAACAATAATTATGCGATGGAAGGCATCACTCACGAGCGTGACGGTGAGAAACACGTGGATTTCTGGGGCATTGAGTGGGTCAGGCAATACTTCTTCAACCAGATTTCACACTACCCGTTACGCGCTGTCAGCAAAGCAGAGGTCTTGGCCTACGAGTTTCCGGTTACACATATGGAAGCGCTGCTCAGTCAAATGCATTCCGTTCTGCCTGCTGCAAAGGAGAAGTACATAGGATGCGACATCTCGCCGTGTGCCTTCGAGATGTACTGGCGCTTGCGGGGCATGGAACAGGCCTTGTTGGACATGGCTTTGGATCCCGACTTCGCCTATGTGATGCTTAGCCGCTGCGCCGACTTCGCGATTTGGCTAGGCGAAGAGGCGTGCCGCCGGTTTCCGCTGGACTGGCTGTGGACCGGCGATGACGTGGCATCACAACAGGCCATGATGATGAGTCCAGATATGTGGCGCCAGCTGATCAAGCCACATCTGCAACGCGTGTTTAGCGTCGGCAAGGACGAGGGATTGCCGGTGGCGTACCATTGCTGTGGCGCCCTTCGCCCGATAATCCCCGACCTGATCGAGATCGGTATGGACGTGCTAAATCCCGTGCAAGGTAATTGTCCCGGCATGGATCCACTGGAACTCAAGCGTGAGTTCGGTCAGGCTATCGCCTTTATGGGAGGCGTAGACACCCAGGATATGCTTCCTAATAGAAGTGTCACTGAGGTTCGTCGAGAGACGGCACGTTTGCTGGCAGGTATGACTAGCGATGGTGGCGGCTACATTTTAGCAGCCTCGCACACCATCCCGCCAGAGACTCTTGACGAGAATATTTATGCCATGTATGACGAGGTTGGGATCAGCCGTGAAGAAATATTCGACCGGGCGGCCGGAATCCGTAATCGCTTGGCCACCAGTATTGATTCCTAGAGCAAAGAGGAGGTATCAGCCTCAGACCTCGTAGCGCCTACAAGATGCAAATTTAGCGTGTGGAACCGATCTCGGACCTGACAAGGAGCACCATCATGACTATGACATCCAAACAGCGTATGCTAACCGCTCTTGATGGCGGTGTGCCGGACCGTTTACCGGTGACGACACACCACCTCATGGACTATCACCTCAATACCTATATGGGAGGCATGTCTCATCAGGCATTTTTCGATCACTTCGGACTGGATGCCATCACCTGGGTTGCCCCGCACAGGCCCGACCCCGGCAAGGGCGAATATTTCGACCCCTTGCAAGGCGAGCCCGGTTTCTTGCAAAGCCGGCGTATCGCTACCGATTCATGGCGTATCTATGAAGAGGAAATCCCGGGCCAGAAGTACCATACAGTCTGTTATCGTTTTGTCACCCCCAAAGGGGAACTGAGGATGATTTTGCAGTCCAATGAGCACACTTCCTGGGTTACCGAACACCTGGTTAAAAAGAAGAGTGATATCGATATTATCGGAGAATATGTCACAGCACCTAAATGCGATGTGGAAGAGGTCAACCGCATTGTCAAGGCGTACGGTGAGCGGGGTCTGGTACGCAGCCACTTTTGTATTTGGGATGTCTTCGGCCAAGGAGGCGTTTGGCAGGATGCTTGTTGCCTTGTGGGCACACAGCGCCTGATTATGGAGACATTCGACGATCCAGCCTGGGTCCACGAGCTACTAAAGATCATACAGTGGCGCAAACGAGTTTATATCGAGTCGATGAAGGGAGCGAAATACGATATCTTGGAAGCGGGTGGTGGTGACGCTTCGACCACTGTTATATCACCAACCATTTTCGAGAATTTCGTCGCCCCTTATGATGCGCCACTTATCGCGCTTGCACGAGAGATGGGACAGCGAGTTGCCTATCACACCTGTGGTGGCATGATGCTCATTCTGGAAATGGTGGCGGACATGCATCCTAACGCCATGGAGACTTTCACCCCTCCGGACATGGGCGACGATGTGGATCTCGCCGCCGCAAAACGCCGTATCGGCGAACGTGTCTGCATGATCGGCGGATTCGACCAGTGGCATTTCTTTATGAATTGCACACCAGAGCAAACGCGCTCAGAAGTGCGCCGCTGTTTCGAGGCTGCCGGTGGTGGTGGCGGGTATATTCCTTGCCCATCCGATCACTTCTTCGATGCAGATCCAGCCCTGATCATGGCCGTCGCCGAAGAAGCAAGACACTGCGTGTATTAACATGCGTTTGACGTTCCAGGTTCTAAGTGCCATTTTGGTGGATTGAACGCGAAAACGACGATCAATTTACGCTGATTGTGGTTTTCGAGCGTTTGGTCTCGATCTTGGATCTGAAGACTTCTGGATTGATACCTGCCTGCGTTGTAGAGCACAGAAGGAGATTGGCGCCGATGGGTCAGGCGAGAACGACACAGCCTTCCACTACTGGCTTATCGTCGGCAACCCGGGATAATTTGACTGATAACGGGTGACGCGAAAGACAGGTTGACCATAATCATAGTCCCAGACCAGGTCGCCCGCAGTGTTCACCTCAAAAAAGTAGCCTGCAGGGCCATCGCAGATGAGGGTGTTGCCATTGGAGAGCCGCTGCGCACCGGAAATGTTGGTTGCGTAAAAATCGGTTGGGGAGGGAGCGGTGTAGCTCCACGTGGGGGCGGTAGGACCGAAACCGGCGGTAGGACCAGAACCGCTATAGTTACCGTCGTTATCTATGGGTGGAGTAATTTCATCTACAGAGGAGTAATTGCCACCTGCTCGCCCGCTGCCGTTGTTAAACACCAGAATGTTGCCTTCACCTGGGTATCCGGATGGTATCCACTGAGCATCGTGTTGCACGAACAACTGCTGATCGCCGCTGTCTCCACTATCAAAAGCCTGGGGATTGCCCCAGCGATAGAGCAGGTCACCACCCTTGCCACTGACACCCCCACTGTGGCCGGCAGCCTCGGCTGTGGTGGTGCTGTGGTCAATCACCCAAATCTCGCTGAAGCCGCGCACACTAAGCAAGATCTGGTCGAGCCCGGCATTGTAGTCAATGGCGTTGGTGTGATTCCAATCGGCAGTGCCAGGCCGTGCTCCTGAGTCGCTGTAGTTGAGATCGATTAACTGGGGCTGGTCAGCCACTACACCGTAGTTGGCTTTACCTGGGTCGAAATCCTGGACCAGATGATCCCAGACGTGCCATTCCCAAACTATGGTGTTGCTTCGCGGATCTATCTCGATGATAGTGTCGGGCCATAATTCGCTATCAGCAAGCAGGGTTGGATTGCGTCCGGCGGCGATGGCTTCTGCTTCAGTCTTTACTTCCCAGGCAATCATCAACACATTCCCATTGGGTAGCGATTCGATGTCGTGGTGTAGGCGACCTTGAGCTGTGTCATACTCAAATGACCAGTTGACGACACCGGCGGATGTAATTGCTTCGACGATACCTCCTGCACCGCCAACGTCAAAGCTGGTCGACTCGGTATTGCCGGTACGCAGTAGATTGCCATTTTCCAACAGGTAGACGGCGTTACCTGGGGGGTAGCTACTGGCCCAGGTGAAAACGGTTTCCCCCTCATCATCTATCAGATAAGTAGACGTATTACGTAGAGGGGAAAAGAGGTTGTAGCCGTCGGCGGTCGGGGCGATGGGGGTAGTCGTGGCGGAAGGGATGGGGGTAGTCGTGGCGGAAGGGGTGGCAGTTGGCGTAATGGTCGCCGAACCACCGTCCAAGATTATCGGCAGATATATCTGATCATCTGGCAAGAGGGTGGAATTCGATGTAGCGGTTGGTGTTGAGGTAGGTGTAGCTGTTGCTGTTGAGGATGTGGCATCGGCATTCCGCACCAGACGAACGTAGTTGTAGATTCGGATGCCATCACCCTGAGGGCCGTGCCCGGTCGGCCAGTCATCGGGGTCTCCGCTCTTAGGGTCGCTGCGTTGGGCGCCGGCGCCGTGGACGTCCAGCCATGTGCCGTTCATGTACCCCATCGAACGGCCAAAGTTCACATAGACAGCGTAGACGCCGGGTCTGTTAGTCCAATTGGCGTGGGTGGTACTGCTCCAATAGGCGGGGTAGTCGCTTTGGCCCGCTTCGTTCGTGATACTGGCAGCATTGAACAGAGGATCGATTGCAGCGGAACTGCTGGTAGCGGGCGAACGGCTGTAATCAACAATGCTCTGCAATTCCTTGGCGTCCGGCAGATGCCAATCGTCGTAGCCCAGATAGTTTTCGGCGTTGCTTTGCTCTACCCAGGCCAGGGCTTGTTCCCAGTCCAGCCCTGCACCGCTGTCACTCTGCGCCCACATCAGGTCTGTAGCGCTGTCAGTGATGGTGCCGTCTCCGTTGTCGACCAGGTCGTTCTCGCCATAATCGACATTTCCTCGAACATACTTTGCGAAGAAAGTCTTGTCTCTTCCACGCAGTGAGAGACCATAGCCTTTGATACGGCCATCGGCGAAATTCACTCCGAACAGGGTCTCATTACCGTTCATGGTCGTGCTGACATACAAGGTGCTTGACGCGTACTGGGCGTCGATGATGCGCTCGCCGGCACTCGTGTCGCCATAAGCAAAATCAAAATACTCAGTATCGATAAAAGGTACCAATACGGACGTGTCGCTGCCATTCCAGCCACTGGGATCCACGCCGCTGAAATCGATTAGCGAGTAGAGTTCCTTGATCGTCGGAAGCCGCCAGTCGTCGTAGCCGGCCAGCGTCAAAGTAGCGGCGCCGGCCTGGGCTTGATCATAGGTCAGTTTGTCGGCCGCATCGATATCGCCGTCCTCGTCCATGTCGGCGCTCTTCTGCCACATCAGGCCGGTGACGTTGTCGCTGATAGTGCCATCGTCGTTATCGATGAAACTGGGCTGATTGCCTGCTCGTTGGGCATCCTGACCAGCAACGGCTTCCCCTGTGGTGGGGCATGTGATGACATTGCTGCTATCGTAGCAGCTTGTCTGGCCGGTATCCACTACTGGATAGCTACGCGTTAGCCCGCTCGCTGGCGTTGTCGGTTGAGCAGAGGAGGCGCCAGACAAAGCCAGGAGAAGTAAAGCTACAAATATAGGTGCCAAGACTATCATCCTTAAGATGTTATTAGAAACCGTATCGTCGATCCGTTTTTTTGTGATGAATCCATCCATTGGATTACCTCCAGTGTTTTTTTAATGGTTCGGGCATACTTGCGTAAGCCTGTTTAAGGGGAGTTGTCAACACTTTACCAGCAGGATGTTCAGAAACGGTGAAGAAATGAATATGATTCTGTTTAGGCGCATACGGCGTCGATATCGACAAAGTTTTGTCGGTGTTGGTCTCTTATCTGACAAGGTGAAGGGGTGACAAGGTGATCACTTCAACGCCAAGTCATTTATACCAGCGAAGTCTGGAATAGTCGTAGACGCTTACGCACAAGTGGCAAGTTTCTTTTGTAACCGCTCTCGCACACTCGCACCTGCTCCCTACTACTTGCTAACTACCCCAACGGGGCCTGATTTCCCCAGCGCAGTCTGGACAACCGCCAGGCGCTTATGAAAAAATGATCGACAACCTTCTGTCGATGTGTGTGGCAAGTGACAAGCGGCCACCCGAAAAAGTGACGAGGTGACGGCCTCCTAGCGACCGTACATACATCGAATCCAAGACTACACGACCCTATGACCACGCGACCACGCGACCAACCACATCAGGGATAGATGGTCGGGACGAAATTGTACTCAGAAAAATCAGGCGCCTTGTAGTCACCGGCGGGTTGGCGGGGCGGCAGTTCCAAGTGCACGGGGGTCAGGTCTTCATACGGAACTGTGCTGAGCAAATGCGAGATGATATTGAGACGGGCATGGCGTTTGACGTTGGCATCGACAAGATACCAGGGCGCATGTACGGTGCTCGTTTGCATCAGCATGGCATCCCGGGCACGAGAATAGTCCACCCATCGAGAGCGGGCTTCCAGGTCCATGGGGCTGAGTTTCCAACGTTTGCGTGGATCATGGATGCGCTGTTCGAATCGATCTTCTTGGGTTTCGTCGGCGATGTCCAGCCAGTATTTGATGAGGATGGTACCCGAACGAACAAGCGCAAGCTCGAAGCCATTGACGGTAGCGAAGAACTCAGCCAACTCGTCCTCATTGCAGAATCCCATTACCCGTTCGACCCCGGCCCGATTGTACCAACTGCGGTCGAATAAAACCATCTCGCCGGCTGAGGGCAAGTGAGGGACGTAGCGCTGAAAGTACCACTGTGAGCGCTCTTTCTCGGTGGGTGCTTGCAGAGCTACAACACGGGCGACACGAGGGCTGAGACGGTAGGTGATCCGTTTAATCACGCCACCTTTACCGGCGGAATCTCGCCCTTCAAAAATGATTGCTATTTTCAAACCCTTTTCTTTGATCCAGCCCTGGAGTTTGACGAGCTCGATCTCCAATCTGGCCAGTTCTTGTTCAAATTCCTGGCGCTTCATCTTTTTTGGCTTATCGCCCGAATGCTTTGCACTATCGGTTCTCAGGCGTTTATCGTGCTTTTTCGACATGGTAGCCTCCTTAGTTTATCAAGACTGGCACTCCTTGGAAGACCGCCAGTCCCTTTAGTTTATCACGTACTTACAAAGTCGGCACATACGCCCGTAACCGCCACTACAAAGGGCGTTGACATCAATCGCAGCGCGTGCTACAGTGCCGTAAATTTAAGTAGTACCACTTTACTTGATTATCGTAGCGTAGAATAACCGATTTTCATCAAGATTCATACATGGGGAGCAGAGTAGAACTGAAGACTGATAAATTTATTTCCGCCCAACCATTTCTTGACGGACGACCCATCCCATTCAACAACGATTAACTTTATGTCAACTCATACTGATTTTCTCCCCGTTGAACTGATCTTCAACCCCAACTGGTGGTACCAGACCGCCGGTGTATCTTTTGATAAGTCCTTTTACTTCGACCCTGAAGCCCGAATTCAGAACGACGTCATTGGGCGCCGGGTCTTGTATGAGCGCTATGGTGATATGGGTTTGGGTGAGCCAGATCCCCAACCTCGCCCTATTATCGGATCCATGCACGTAGCTGGCGGTTTTGTTATCCCCGCCCTGTTGGGTTGCGAGGTCTGGTTCGAGAAAGATGCCGCCCCCCAACCCATGCCTTTGGACTTGACGAGGGAGCAAGTCGAAGCGCTAGAGAAACCCGATTTTCGTACGACTTGGCCCATGAATGAATTCATCATGCAGATGGATGCTCTGGAAGCGGAGTGGGGTTATGTGGTCGGAGACATGAATACCGACGGCCTGCTCAATGCCGCCTATCATCTCTATGGGCAGCAATTGTACATCGATTTCTACAAAGCACCTGAACTTGTCAAGCGTCTCCTGGACATGATCGGGGAACTTATCGTTAATGTGGCGCTCTACCTGCGTGAGCGAACTGGAAGTTGCTCTATTTCGGTCAATCGCATGGTCGAGCACGTGGATCCCCGCATGTTTTTCCACGCCAATTGCTCCGTGCAGATGATCTCACCCAAGAGTTATCACGAATTACATCTCGCCGTCGAACGAGATATGGCCGAACGGATATCGCCTTACGGCATCCACCATTGCGGCAACAATCTGCACAAGATGGCACCGGTGTATGCTGAGTTGCCCTTGGAGATGGTGGGGGTAGGTTGGGAATCGGATGTAGCACAGGTGCGCGAGGCACTACCCGATGTCTTCCTCAATCTGCGCCTCAGCCCCATCCGCATGATGCAGAAATCGCCAAAGGATATTGCTGAAGACACTGAAAAGCTATTGCAAGCAGCAGGCCCACTTGACAAGGTCGGTGTGTGTTGCATCAACATAGACTATGGCACAGCCGATGAAAATCTATTCGCTATGTATGAGGTCATTGAGCGTTACCGCCGTTATGGGGCTTGATAGATTTGGTAGCTCAGTGATAATGGGTTGATGGTCATGCGCGGTCAATCTCGCGAGCAAATAGCGTGTATCGGCGTATAATAGCTGCATAGCGCCGGCTGATATTGCGTGAAACATTATCCTCAAGTATAAGGGCGAAAATAGCCTTAGAAAAACACTGGTTCTAGTTTATTCTGTGGTTGGTCTCCAGACCTGTGCAAGAAGTCGAAATGAGGAGGTTGTGAAGCCAGTTATCGTGATAGACGATACCATTGCGTTGGTGAACAGGGGAGATGGCCCGCTACTCCTTGTTCTCCTCCCTTCAGCTTGATACGCCGAAAGTGTACATCTGCCAGTTTTACCGACGCAGGTAGAATGTCGTGTAATGTGTATCCCTCCTCGATCACTCGGGGGAACAACTCTGGATATCTATCGATCATCTCATCTAACCATAGCCGAAATCGCTTCGCGTCTGATGACGTTTTCTGGTATTCAGGATATGTAATCGGCAGAATCACACGAGGATTCGCTTTGGCTACTTTGCTTTGGTCTTTGCTATACTTTCGTTGAGGCATTTTGACTGGTGGCTGGCGCTCCTTTTTCAGTCA
>PIVW01001367.1 GCA_003353825.1 Chloroflexota bacterium | reverse complement strand
CGTTCAAAGCCTATCCCATGCGACCTCTGTACCTGCCGACCATTTTGCATTAGGATTCAGAAAGGATTAGCATTTGCGCATGCAAACAATTTTGCTCCGAATTCACCGAATCGCAATAGCGTTCAGCATGGTCGCGAGCCTCTTGGCATTCCTGCTATTGGGTCTCGTTTCATGCGGGGCATCAAGCAAGGAGGCTCTGCCCCAATATCTGGCTGTGATCGAAATGCCAGATAAGACCGGTTACGGCACTTATCGTGGCGTTGTTCATCCCAATGGCTTAGCTTACATCGCGAATAACGCTGGTTCTATTGCTGTATTTGATGGACCGGAAATGCTGGAGATTTTGCCGTGGCCTGGCGGCCAACCGCCAGCTCGGTCAGCCATAGGTATTGATGTCGATAGCAGACAAGAAACTATCTACTTTACTGATCACTACGCCAATATGCTACACATCATAAGTGGTACAGAGTTTTACACGACCGTAGAAGATGTGGGCATCCGCCCTTATCAGGTCGTTGTTCATCCAGATAACGGCTACGTCTATGTCTCAAACTCAAAAAGCACTGGCGAAGAGCCTCTACTCGGTACGGTGGCGGTCATCAGCGGCACAACGGTGATCACCAATATTGAAGTAGGCTTTACTCCCAACTGGGCGTTGGCGGTGAATCCCGTGGATGGACGTGTGTATGTAGGACAT
>PIVW01000658.1 GCA_003353825.1 Chloroflexota bacterium | reverse complement strand
CCAAACCCGCTACTACCGTGATATTGCCGAAACGGGCCAGGAACATAAAACCGGCCAGGCCAGCCAGGCTACCGCAGAGGACAAAAGCCAGTAACACGATACGCTGGGAAGGAAAGCCGGCGATCTTCGCTGCTTCTGGGTTCGAACCTATAGCGTAAAGCCGGCGTCCGTAGCGTGTATAAACTAACACAAGCTGGAAGATCGCCACCACGAAGAGGGCTAACACGAACAGCCAACGAACGTCCAAATCACCCACACTGAGTAGCGTTGCCCTGGGTAGATCGATAAGCCATTGCGGTAGCGTATTTGTCAATACGCTCTTGGCGCCGGAAAGCTCGACCAACGCTGTACGGTAGATTGCCAGTGTGCCAAGTGTAACGATAATGGCAGGCACCCGTCCATATGCTACGATAACACCGTTAAAACCTCCCAGTGCAGCGCCCATGGCCATCGCGGCCAGTATAGCAAAGATAGGCGATAATTCGTTATTAGCAGCCAACAGCGTGCCCGTGAAGTAGGCGGTAAACCCGACAATGGAGCCGACGGATAAGTCGATATTTCGTGTCAGGATCACCAAAGTCTGTCCGACAGCAACGACAGCGATGATGGCGACACTGGTTGTAATGCGATTGAAGGTGCGGCCACTGTAAAAGTTGTTGATCTGTAAGCCGAAGAAAATAATGACTAGGAATATCAGCAGAACCAACACGATCTCACGAAGTTGCTCGGGGCGGAATCGTCGCATTATTGCGTTCATTGTTGCACCTCCGCTGGTTGATTATTTTGACCCATTGCCGCCGTCATGACCACTTCTTGATCGGCCTCTTCATGTGTAAAGATGCCCATCTGCCTTCCTTCCCGCATCACCAGGATACGGTCGCTCATGGCAAGTACTTCAGGTAGATCGGAAGATATGAGGATGATGGCGATTCCTTGTTGCGCCAACTCGTCGATGAGGTGGTGTACGTCCGCTTTCGCCCCGACGTCGATGCCGCGCGTCGGCTCATCCAAAATGAGCAATTTGGGATGGGTGTTGAGCCACTTGCTGAGCATGACCTTCTGTTGATTGCCACCAGAGAGATTCTCGACATTCGCCTTGATGGAAGGTGTGCGAATGGTCAAGCTCTTTTGAAAGGCTTCGGCAGTCTCACGTTCCTTATTGCGATTGATAATCCCGAGTCTCGAGAGGTACCCTTTTAACATGGGTAGCGAGATGTTCGAAGTGATCGACATGGGCATGATCAAGCCCATCTTCCTGCGGTCTTCAGTCAAGTAGGCAATACCCTTGTCAAGCGCCTGTTCGGCGGAGCGTATCCTCTCCTCTTTGCCCTCGAACATGATATGGCCCTGATCTGCGGGTTCGATACCGAACAGTGCCAGTCCCACATCCGTGCGTCTGGATCCCACCAGACCGGCAAAACCCAGGACCTCACCCCGATAGATGTCGAAGTTGACATCAGTGAAGACAAACTCCTTGCCCATGCCCTGGACAGACATCAGAAGATCACCTTTTTCGGAGTCGGTTTTCGAGAAGAAATCATCCACTTCTCGGCCGACCATATCCCGAATGATCTGCTCTGTTTTCACATCCTCCCGCAATGTCGTCGATATCCACTTTCCATCTCGCAGGACCGTAATACGGTCGGCTATGGTGAAAACTTCTTCCAGGCGATGGCCGATGAATAAGACAGCTACCCCGCTGTCTCGCAGGGTGTTAATCAGCTTGAACAACTGCGAGACTTCGTGAGCTGAAAGGGCCGCCGTGGGCTCATCCATGATAAGAACTCGAACATCCAGCGAGATCGCTTTGGCGATTTCGACCGCTTGCTGGGCAGCCAGCGTCAGGCCTCGCGCCGGTTGGCGAACATCCAGCTTGACATCCAACTGCGCCAAGATCTCATCCGCCTCTTCATACATCTTTCCCCAGCTCACGATGGCGCCGCGGTCTGCATGGCTGATGAAGATATTCTCGGCCACGTTGAGGTCGGGGAATACCATCGGTTCTTGGTAAATAGCGGCAATACCATGAACCTGGGCATCTTGAGCGTTGTGGATGGTGATAGGTTCGCCATCCAGGAAAATCTCACCCAGATCATGGCGGTAGATGCCCGTCATTATCTTGATCAGGGTTGATTTTCCGGCGCCGTTCTCACCAATCAAGGCGTGAACCTCACCGGGATAGAGTTGGAACGACACATCCGCCAACGCTTGCGTGGCATCGAAGCGTTTGGAGATGTGCCGCATCTCTATCACAGTTTTTTTGGGTTGATTTTCTGTCATGCGCCACCTGGCTGGAGTGTTTTTGGCATCGATTTGAGTGATGTTATCATGTTTTTGGCAACAGTATGGTTATCTGCCTGAAGGCGTACATTTCCTCCGCTTGTAACAAAAGGGAACTCTTCGGTCATCAGAGAAAAGAATCCCACTTTAATATTATCGTATTCTTTGATTAAATAACGTTTGCAGCTGTTTTCAAGGGCAGTTCCGGTAAGAATAAGATCGGAGCAAAGAGTTGTAAAAAGTGTTTTTTCAAGAGCTTCACCTAATACTCCAGGGCCTCGGTCAAACTCATGGTTTCCTAGCCCAAAAATTTCGTACCCGGCCTTTCCCATGAGTTCAGTGATTGCTTTGCCATCAAAAAAATGAAAATATCTGCCCATAAGGTCATCTCCGGATGAAATGACTATAACTGGAGCTGCTTCCGATTGTTTGATTGTGTTTATGGTCGCAGCAATCCTTGTAATTCCTCCAATGACATCGGTTGAGGTTCCGTCATTGTTAAGTTTGACTGTCCGCTCAACAGGATCAAGTTTTCGTTGCACGTCTGCAGTGCCAATGAATCTAAGTCGACGAGCTTCACCACCTGGACTCAGTGCTTCT
>PIVW01000657.1 GCA_003353825.1 Chloroflexota bacterium | reverse complement strand
TGCTCATCGATGAGAATCAGCCACTACCTGCCGAACTGCTAGAAGAGTTAAATAGCAACTATTACTCAACCATGTTGGAGAGTACATCACAAGCAGATATTGATGTCACATCTAATAACGATTATGACATCTTACTAACAAGTCAGGCCATGTTGCAGCATGCAAAAAAGGATGATCAACTTCGCCAGATGATGCGTAGAGTAATTCTCTCTAACAGGATCTTATTAGTCTACGGCTCAAACAGCTACGAACTTTCAGAGATCCTGGATCTCAACACGTACTCAGGTTACCCTGATCCCCCAGTTCGGAGCATTGTTGTCGGAGCGTACGTTGGTCCAAACGGAAGAGTTCAACTCCATGATATCTATTCAGCTCGCCAAACTTCAGAAGAATCGTTTTTCAGGGATATGGCAAGAAACATCAATGGGATTGTAATTAGGGCGACTTCCTTAAGTGAGCCGAACCATCAGGGGTTGCTAACTCCTGAGGAAATAATAAAAGTGGATAAATCTGAGAGTTTATGGTATGGCCCAGTCTCAAGACATGCCGTTCTTATAGCACCCAAGTACGATGCCGTCACATTGATCGACATGCGAGCCACACCTAATGATCAAGGGGTGCAAATCGCTTGGGAAACGGCAATCGAACATGATTGTGTTGATTTTCGTGTCTGGCGAAGCATTTCTCCTGATGGTGAGTTCCAGAGAAATGCCCTCAAAAGTTGCGACGGCGATTCCACCTCTGGTGCAACATACCAGTATGTTGATAAGAATATCGAGCCGGGGATCAGCTATTCCTATCAACTAGAAGCCATACGCTCGGATCGTTCCAGTAGTTTTTACGATCCTGTCTCTGCCCTGATCCCACCTACATCCTGACCCCCGACATTTAAGGATTTATGTCCAGATTGTTATCTTGGTTCCCCTTTTTCCATCCTCAACCAACCACTGCCAACTCTCGAGCCTGTTCGACGTAAGCCAGACTCTGGTGGCGGAAGTAGGTGTTGTACAGTGTGGCATAATGGCCGCCACGCGCCAGAAGTATGTCATGATCTCCTTCTTCTATGATCCTCCCCTCCTCTAACACGATGATGCGGTCGGCCGCTTTCACCGTGGATAGTCGGTGTGCGATCAGTATACTCGTGGTGCGGGAAAGCACCAAATTAAGGGCCTGCTGGATCTGCCATTCGGTAAAGGGATCGATGCTGGCAGTGGCTTCGTCCAGAATGAAGATGGCGGGATTCTGTACCAGGACGCGCATCAAGGCCACCAACTGCCGCTGCCCCATCGAGAGCCGCCCTCCTCGCTCACCCACCTGAGTGTCAAAACCGTTGGGCAATGTCTCCAACCACTCTCCCTCGCCAATACGTCGGGCCATGGCAACGATCTCACCATCGCTGGCATCAAGTTGCGCATAGCGGATATTCTCAGCAACCGTGCCCGAGAATAAGAAGGGAACCTGGGAGACGATGCCCAGCTGCGTGCGAAAACTGCGGAGATCGAAGTTGCGGATATCATGGCCATCGATCAGCAACCGCCCCTCTTGGAATTCGTAAAAACGGGCGATGAGCTTGGCAATAGATGACTTTCCGGCGCCGGTGTGCCCTACCAAGGCGACATTTTCACCCGGTTTGATATACAGGTCAAAATGGTTGAGCACCTGCTCTTGCTCGGTATAGTGAAAGCAGATCTTTTCAAAGCGGACTTCGCCTATCAGACGGTCGGGTTTGACAGCATCGTTCTGAACAACGTTCGATTCTGCCTCGATCAGGGCAAAAATCCGCTCAGCGGCGGAGAGCCCGGCCTGAATTTGGGCTGAAAAGGCGGCCATGTTCAACACAGGGAAGAAAAAGCGGTCCAGGCTGGAAAGGAAGAGATACCAGGCGCCTACTGTAAAGACGCCCGTTAGTGCTGCCATACCACCTACATAAACCAAAACAGCTGTCGCAGCCCCACCCAAGGCGTTGAGCATGGGAAATACCAATGACAACACAAACCCTCTGCGCACATTCACCCGGTAGGACTCGCGATTGGCTTCGTCGAATTCGCTGTAAATCGCCGCCTCTTGCCGATAATTTTTGGCAACGGCAATTCCGCCGACACTCTCTTTGATCTTGGCGTTGACGGTGGCCATGGCACGCATGCCCAGGCGAGTATATTTGCGCATCACTCGACGCAGACTGCTGGCTGCTAAAAAGAGGATGGGCAAAAAGGCTAAAACCAGGAGCGCCAATCGCCACTCGATGGCAACCAGTACAATCGCCAGGATCAGCGCCTGCATGATCTGAGACAGAACATCGGTGACCAGGGTGATGACATCGCCGAAGTCTTTGGTATCTGAGGTGATGCGGCTGACAATGCGCCCAGACGAATACTGATCGTAGAAGGAGAGATCGTGGTTGATGGTGGCCCTAAAGGCGTCGACGCGCAGAGCCAGCACCACATCGCTCAGGACCCTTACGGTGAGACGTCGTCGCCACCAGTTGGCCGCCCACACGATAATGCCCGAGATCATGACGGCCGCCGTCAGTAGGGCAATCGTCGTGGCCGTAGGTTGAGCTTGAAGGATATCGACAGCGCGCGCGAACAGAATCGGCAGGGCCGCCGCAGAGAGTGCAATCACGACAAGTAAGATGGCTATGAAGATAATGCGCGCTAGATGGGGCCGAAAATAGGCATACATTCCCGCCGCCAGTTCACGGTCGGTGTATTGGCGGTCGTATGCTTCGATGTCGATGTTAGAGAAAAAGCCCATTTGGTCGTTTGGTCGCGTGGTCGCGTGGTCGCGTGGTCGCGTGGTCGCGTGGTCGTTTGGTCGTTTGGTCGTTTGGTCGGGTGGTCGCGTGGTCGTTTGGTCGGGTGGTCGGGTGGTCGGGTGGTC
>PIVW01001366.1 GCA_003353825.1 Chloroflexota bacterium | reverse complement strand
CGGCTGAGGAATGAATTTCCCCAGTATCAGACGTTTTCGCGGGTGAAACCCCGTCATTCAGGGATGTCGACTCCGAAAAAGAGGTGGGCTATTTGAGCAGAGTGTATCTGACCAATACATAAATCAGCATTATGTCAGAACGTCGCACCCTACGATGCGGCAATGGATCAGGGTTGTCTAGTCTATTTTACGACGAAACCGCCGCCTTTCCCCAATTGGCTAACGCTAGCTACCCCCAGGACACTCTTGGTCCCACATCTCGCCATGATCGGGCGCGCTGGGCAGGATCGGCGTGCCGCTACGAGGATAGTGATAGGCTCGGGTGTCAGCCTCATCCTTGTACACATACCAGGTACAGGGCGCGTCTGGGTCCATTACATGGTCGAGTGGTCGCAACAAACGACCATTTTTCTGCGCCGGCAACCATTCTTTGGCAATAGGGCAATGCACGCAGTACCAATGCATGCCCGTTTTTTTAAACGACCAATCGTGAGCAACCTGATTAACGCCGGTTTCGTCCACCGCATGCGGTGCCCGGCCGGTTTCGGGATCCCCTCGCCTGAATACACCACCACTGCCAGGTAGTGGTTATATATTAACTGATAGGACACCATTCTGTGTTGTAATAGTGGAGGTATAATAGGAGTACCGCCTCATGGAAGCTATCAGATTTAGAAAATGACAGTGTTTTTCGCAC
>PIVW01001365.1 GCA_003353825.1 Chloroflexota bacterium | reverse complement strand
TATACCTACAAAGTGACCGCGGCCCCTGCTGGGCTCGCTGTAGAATGTGATGCTGCCAAGACCTATCTCCGCGTAAGGTCGTCCAAAGAAGACGATCTAATTACCGCCTTGATAGGTACTGCTACTCAATTCGCTGAGCAATTCACTCGGCGTGACTTTATCACCAGAACCTATACAACCTTCCGTGACTTCTTTCCGAGCTGCGGTGGCGAGGGTTACTATTATGGTAATGTCTCTGGTGGCAATGATGGGTTTGAGCTACGTCGTTCCCCGCTTCAAACAGTCGAAGAAATAAGCTACCTTGTTTCTGCTTCACCTGTCATAGTTGATCCTACCATCTACTATAATACAGTTGAGGAAGACTACTCGGAAGTATTGACCTTGGACGGCTCGACCTGGCCGACCGATGCCGATAAACGCCTACAGGCGATCACAATCGTTTTTAAAGCAGGGCTAGGCGATACAGCGGCCGACATGCCTGCATGGGTCGCAGAGGGCATTTTACAGCACGTAGCGGCGATGTATGAGAACCGCGGCGACTGTCTCGAAGCCGGTACTTGTGGTAAGCTTCTCCCACCTACAGCCAAGATGCTTTACCTTCAGAACAGAATAGAAAACTTATAGTATTTTCTTGCCTTCCCTTCGGATTAGTGTTAGCTCCTTTAATTTGCCGTATCATAAAAGCTATTAATGGATTA
>PIVW01001364.1 GCA_003353825.1 Chloroflexota bacterium | reverse complement strand
GCCCACGGCCTGGCGATCGATGTAGTCCCAACGAGTAAAACAAATTCGTCCATCCGGCAGTACCCACGGACAAAGGTCGTGGTCAACGTGCATGGTCACTCTGCGCATGTTTCCGCCTTTGGCATCAACACGGAACAGATTACCGCTTTCGGTTATGTAACATGGTACCCAGCGCTGCGCGCGACCTGAGGCGAAAATGATATCATCATTGGGTAACCAGCAGGGCTCCACGTCATCGAAGTCACCACGGGTCAACTGTGTCAGCTCACTGCCATCTGACTTAATCGTGTAAAGATGATAGCGCAGGCTATTCCCCTTGCGGTAAGAGAAGACAATGGTTTCCCCATCGTAGTGAACCGCCGGATCGCGAATCGCTCCTTTGGGATCATCCAAAATTACCGACACGTCCCCGGTCGCCAAGTCGAGGCAACAGAGTTTACCGCCGGAGACCTTGATCACCCCACCCTGATAATTTACCGAGTAGCGACCGAAGGTTTCGTACGCATGTGGCGTGATGGTAAATGGCCGCGCCGCGTAGACGATCTTCGTCGAGCTATGTTTATCTTTAAGTGATTTGACGGCATCCTTCGTGAATTGTTCTATTCTGCGATTGCGTCTCTCTTGGCGGATCTTTGCAAGGCGGCCATCGCCAAACGTAATCTCATAGACTGAATAAAGTTTGTACGGTGGCGCCGTTT
>PIVW01000656.1 GCA_003353825.1 Chloroflexota bacterium | reverse complement strand
TAGTCTGTTTGCAAAAGTCCCAAAAGCCGGACATTTTACCAACAGAATTTGACAGCAACGTGTTTCCTCAGTCTACAATCGGAAACACTTGACTAATTTATGAGCCGACCCATAGTTATGTCTGACCCCGAACCGATAGCCAGCATGCTTGATGTTTCTGGCTCAAGCACGACATGAATGATAACTTGAAAATCTATTTCACACAAAATACTCAAAAATTTCATATTGATGGGGCATCCCATGGAAAAGGGTGTTGAACATCTGCAACCGGGCCGGGTAGAATGGAACTATGGACGAGAAAAAAAGGCTTGCAGAAACATACAGATTTATCAGGCAGAATTTCTTTCCCAGATGGGACCGGGTTGATCGCTGGGGTGTGAGAGAAGTGTGGAATCTCCCTTCAGATGGACGATGTGATACGAAAGAGCGCATGATCTTTGTCAGTCCGATTTCTCAACTGGATGATGACAGCCTGCATCTCCTGCTGATTCATGAAATCTGCCATGCCTTCCACGCCAATCACAGGGATAAATGGTGTCAGCGAATTCACAAAGCGGCGGTCAAAGCGCGCGAGATGGGCAGGATTCGGCTCTGGGATATGTTGCTGCAGGAGATAAACGAGTACCAGTCCGACCGCATGGCTACCGCTTCAGAAGTCTACAAACGGATCAAAGATATTGTCCATTGGTATCCGGATGCTCCCTATGGTGACCTGATGAGATTTCTGGCCTTTGAGCAGGGGCTTTACAAGGTCGAATTTGAAAAGAAGTACGCGCTTTGTCGCAAGAGTTATGACAAAGCAGTTCGCAAACGACGGAAAAGTTTGGAATAGTTACGCTTCAACTTCATCTGTGGGTTTAGCCAATATGATTCTGGCATCGAGCGCGTAACACCCCTCCTGTTCATGAAAAATCCGCAACGGGTTGATGTCCAGCTCTTGTATCTGAGGGAAATCCATCAGAAGTTGACTGAGACGCAAAATCGCATCTTTAACCGCTTCGAGGTCAAACGGTTTTCCGCCCCGCGCGCCCTTCAGAATCTGGACACCGTTTAATTCTTCCAGCATGGAGCTGGCTTCATCGGCTGAAATCGGAGCCACTCTGAGTGTGGCTTGTTCGAAAATCTCAACAAAAATTCCGCCCAGGCCAACCAGCACGACTGGGCCAAACTGTCGGTCTTGGCGACCTCCCAGAATCAGCTCTCTGCCGCCCACCGCCATCGGTTGGACGAGCACTCCATCAAAGGCCTCCGGATTGGCGTCCTGGATTCTCTTGACCATGTCTTCGAAGGCAGCTGCCACATCATCGCCACTGCGCAGATTCAGTTGTACACCTCCTACATCGGATTTGTGGGAGATGTTTTCTGCAATGACTTTTATGGCGACTGGAAATCCGACGTCTGCAGCTGCTTGTTGGGCTTCAGCTATGGTGGTTGCTTTGAGCCCTCGAGCGGTGGGGATACCATAGCGCTCCAGAACGTCAACAGCTTCATCCAGTAGCAGGTCTCTGTTTTCGGCCTGGGCCGTTTCAATTAATTGGGTGACAGCGGCTTTGTCGACTTTAAATTCGGGCACGATTTCCGAAGCAGCTTCATCATTTTCGACCACCAAAGAGTGTTCATAGCCAAGCTTCAAGCCTCTGAAGGTCTCGACGATATAGGTGAAAACCGGGAAATCGGTTTGTGTTCTCAGGCGGCTGATATCCTCGGCGTTGGCGGATACGTACACCGCCACCGGTTTGTCGTATTTTCGGCTGAGTTCACTGAGGCCATTCACCAGTATGGTTGTGTTTTCCAGGTCGGTTCTGGCGACGGATGTATGCAGGAAGACCACTCCGTCCACGTTCTCCTGCTTCAAAGTATCATTGACGATGGCATGGTAAACATCCAGATCGAACAGATCCCCCAGGTCCAGCGGGTTGGTGAGCTTGATTACCGATGCACGGAACTGTTTTTCGATGTCGCGGATAAACTGCTCGGGAAATTCTGCCAGCTTAAAACCAGCCAGTTCACAAGCATCTGCGGCGATTATGGCATGCCCTCCGGAGCGAGAGATAATTGCCAGCCGTTTCCCTTTCAACGGCGGCATTCTGAGGGTCTTTAAGTAATTTGAGAGTGACGTGACGTCATGAATTCGCGTAATGCCGCATTGTTGAAAGGCTGTCTCTACCACTCGGTCATCGCTGGAGAGAGAGGCGGTGTGCGAGGCTGCGATGCTCTGCCCCAATTGACCGATGTTAGACTTAAAAACCAGAATGGGCTTGCTGGATTTTTTGGCCAGTTGCATAAGACGGCGTCCATCGCGGATACTCTCCAGGTAAATGAAGATGATGCGGGTACCCTCATCCTCAAGCATATATTCCAGAAGGTCTTCGGCGTCAATATTCAACATGTTGCCGGCCGAAACAAATTTATTCAGGCCAATCCCTTCACCTGACATGTGATTAAGAATGGACAGTCCCACGCCACCACTCTGGGAGATAATCGATACCTCGCCGGCCTTGAAGAAGGGTTTCAGTCTTGGAAATGGTACACAGAACCCATTTTCCCTATTGATCACACCGATACAGTTGGGCCCGATAAAACGGATATCATATTTCTGGGCTACCTCTACCAGCCGGTCTTCGATCTCCTTGCCCTCTTCACTATACTCTCTGAAGCCGGCGGTTTCAATAATCGCATGGCGGATGCCCTTTTGTCCGCACTCCTCAATGATTTCTGGTACGAAACGGGCGGGAATCAGGATGACTGCCAGGTCTACATGATCGGGGATGTCGAGCACCGATTTGTAAATTCGGCTGGTGGCGATGGCACCTCCTTTGGGACCGACCGCGTAAACGATGCCGTCGAATCCAAAATCGATCAGATTCAGCATGATGTTGCGACC
>PIVW01000655.1 GCA_003353825.1 Chloroflexota bacterium | reverse complement strand
GGGTCGTAGTATCTTGCATTATAGTAGTACAAACCAATGGCGTCGTCAAAGCGCTGGCCGGTGTAGCGCATCGGCGTTTGTAAGTCGATTTCGCGGCCGTCTTGGTCTTTGCGATAAGTATATCTGCTTTCGCCAAAGGGATAATATCGCTCTTCCCATAGTTTTTCGCCAGCGCCGTTGACGATGACGCTGGTCGAGCCAGGCTTGTCCTGAGCGAAGCCGAAGGATGGTCTTTGAACACATAGCGCCTGCCATAGTCCTGGCCGTAGCCGCTGTTGCGGTTGAAAGCTACCAGGTCGCCGCCCGCGTAGTAGTACTTGGTGTAGCCGCCGACGGTGGAAGTTTCTTCGTTGACAACGGCGGCCTGGCTGAGTTCGACTTTGCCGCCCTCAAGCGATTGGGCGGACTCGACCTGCTGCATGCCCGCTAAGCAGGCGCTGAAGCTGGCGTTGTACTAGTACAGGCCGACGGCTTCGTCAAAGCGCTGGCCGGTGTAGCGTTTTGCGGTCTGCAAGTCGATATCGCGGCCAACTTGGTCTTTGCGATAGGTATGCCTGCTTTCGCCATAGGGATAAAATCGCTCTTCCCACAGTTTTTCGCCAGCGCCGTTGATGATTACGCTGGTCGAGCCCAGGCTTGTCCTGAGCGAAGCCGAAGGATGATCTTTGAACACGAAGCGCGTGCCATAATCCTGGCCGTAGCCGCTGCTGCGGTTGAAGGCCACCAGGTCGGAGCCCGCGTAGTAGTACTTGGTGTAGCCGCTGTTGGTGGTTTCTTCGAAAAATGGGAAGGGGTAAAAGTCGTTTCGCCGTTGACGACGGCTTTGACTCGATTGCCCCTCCGACTTCGCTCAGGACAGGCTCTGCCGTCGTAAATGAAAGTGGCGATTGTTGCTGAGTTTAACGCTCCCGGTGTCCGGGTTTAATCAAGCAGGATGGCTGGTCGGGGGTAAACATCTCTGCTTGAGAAACAGCAGCACAGCCCGGGACCAGAGCGAAGTCGAATTCGTCCAGACGTTTGCTGACGCCGAGTGGACAGTCCTTCGCATCCAGGGCGAGGAGCAAGTCGTCGTGGTTGATGCTAATGTCACCGATGTGATTGGTGTCGGTGTGAATAGTACCCGTATTGGTAGCGTATATCGCTGGTTTTCGCACCCGAAGCGTCGGTGCTGAGGATGGTCGAGCCCGGGTGATCGCTGTTCAGGTAGGTGATCGGGTTGCTGCCGGGCTGCCGTATGCGTTTGGCGATGCGACCGCCGCACGCTGTGTTGTAGCTGCGCCAGATCTTGCCGATGGCTCCAGTCCTTGTTCATCTTGCTCGCCTTTCCGATATTCAAGTTGTGATAAAAGCTGGCGGAAGGAGATGTTGATATATTCGGTCCCTCTTTGACCAGGCCTTGTTTGTGGATTTCCCTACCGGACGCTTTTTTCAATGTGATTCTGAGCGGTTTTGCGCAGCCAATACACATCGAATATGCACGATTTTCAGCAAGAAACCGTATTAGGAAACATCACTTTGAACAAGTCGTCTCGCCCGATGGTCGGTATCAACATCGCCAATTACCGGGGTTTCATTGAGGAAAGCGCCCGTTACCGGCGACGTTAGCCCTGCATTCGGTGTTCAATCTCTCGCTTACCAATACAACTTTCGGCGTTGATTCTCGTTTCGGCCACTATATTGGGCCACAACGAATGTCGTCACAATATGGATGGTCTCTAAGAAGAAACCTACAGCATGTAGTAGTTAGAAAGAAATGCCTCACTGTGGGTGGTCGAAACGAAGACCATCCCCCAACTTTCAGCATGAAACGCTCTTCACCAACGCGCATCCAGCGTTTCATCAAGCGTTTCATCTACCGCTATATCCTTCGTTGGCGTTGCCTGCTCGCGTGAGTTGCATGTTTGACCCACTCAGGATGACACAGTAGAAAAGTGTCTGGTAGCAAAGTTCACATTAATTGTTGCCCATTCCTTAGCTCGTTTGATCAGAATATCGCTCTCCTTACTCTAAAATGGTCTCTTGGCATCACAGATTCATCAAGTGGTCATCGCTGAATACAACTTGAACTTGCTGTCATCACTTATTGTTTGACCACTACTGGTATTTCATAAGGTTCATTTATTCGCTCAAAATTATGTCCACATCTATGCCTATATTAAATTGTAAGAACTCTCTCAGAATATAGCTTTCAAAATGAATGCTTGGCATTATCTCGTCGGCGTATATGGCTATTGATAATATTGGCATAAAACTGTGTTGCTCTATAAACTTAAACAAATCACTATTTTCTTTGATATCTTTCCAGAAATCGTATATCACTTCTTCTACACTCAAGCCAGTAACAGGTTTGGCTTTGAATGAGCAGCCATTACTTTGATAGGCTAAATGACCTTTCTCTTTTGATCTACCCTTAGACCATAGTGTTGTTGCACCAAGTTTTTTAAATAGATTAAGCAATTCAGGCGTTATGGCTTCTTCCTCTATTACTAGCGAGACATATATTTCAGGTTCCATTGATTAAATCCTATAGATCATTAATATTAATTCCGAGAGGGTCACCAGGTCCACTTCCATCTTTAGGAAAAACATGTAAATCACCGTTCTCATCCTTAAATATATCAAATCTTGATCCACGTTTTTTGGGCTTTAAATCATGAGGATCATGTCCAGCCCGTTTCAGTTTCTTGATTTCTCCTTTTGATAATCGCTGAATATCGCGCTGTGATTCACTATTATACACGGTCATCCCCTGCTCATCAGGCAGAGGAAAGACCGAGCCACCTACATCAATACCCGCTTCTAGAGGCGAAGACAGAAAACCATCATTTTCCGAATCTAAGAGTGGGAAACCTGTAATCTCGCTACTAACAGTGCTTGTTCCGGG
>PIVW01000654.1 GCA_003353825.1 Chloroflexota bacterium | reverse complement strand
TTCATGCCGCCTGATTCGATCCTGAATCGGTTTGGAATGATCTCGCCACCCCATTTTCACTCATAATCTTTATCCTTGACCTTGTCCTTCCCACCGGATAATTATCCGTCACGGATTCATCATTAATCCCTATTCCTCAGAACATCGATTTGTAAAGATGTGGGACGCTGATTCTGAACCCCGCCGTATTGCTGATATAAAATGATATCGCTGGATCAAGATGGATATCTCCGGTCCGTGTCAATGAATTTTGATTCTTTGACATCGGAAAACGCTGGCCTCGCGGGCATATGAACCAGCGAGGCCAGTGCAATTTGCGGGAAGGGCAAGTACGCAGGGGTGAAAATGAATAATAGTTGGTTCAAGCCCGCCCAGCCTGTGCTCGGCTTCGTCGTGTAAGAGCATCTACCAACACTGCCAGGAGTAGCACAATGCCGGTGATGATGAACCGTTGCCCGGAGGTCAGACCGATCAGTCCCATCCCATTCTCGATGGTCGCAATCACCAATGCCCCCCAAAAGGCGCTCATTACCCGACCGCTCCCCCCAAAGAGGCTGGTACCTCCGATCACGGCTGCAGCAATGGCATTGAGCATTATATTGCCACCACCTGCGGCCGTATCCACCGAGCGCAAGCGGGAGGCAAACACGATACCCCCTGCCGCCGCCATGATGCTGGAAAGCATAAACACCATAACCCGGATGCGATTGACATTGATACCGGCACGTCTGGCAGCTTCTGCACTTCCACCAATGGCATAAACATAGCGGCCGAACGTTGTACGTTCCGCCAGAAAGGTAAAGCCGATAAGCAAGACCAACATGATCAACCCCAGCATAGGCAGGCCCCGATCCTGGGTCGCTACATATACGACAGCCGCGGTCAGAATAATCAAAACGATAATCTGTAATGCCGTTATCAGAGCGGGTGTAGTCGAAACCCCTTTGTCCTTTCGTGATCGCATACCAAAAACCTTGTACGCGACATAGATAAAAAGCCCAATGGCTGCAACGACCCAGGCCCACGTATCGGGGATGAAAAAGTTGGCGATGCCGATGACGACCTTTTCTTGAATGATCACTGTCCCAGCCCCGCCGATCAATATCAACACAACACCATTCCATACTAGTAACCCCGCCAGTGTTACAACAAAGGAGGGGAGTTGAAATCGAGTTATGATTGACCCCTGGATGATACCTATCATCGCCGCGATGATAAAGGCAACGACAATAGCGGCTATCCATGGCCAGCCGTTGGGGGGTCGCAAGAAGAGCGTCATAAACACGGCTGCAACGGCACCGACATAGCCGATAGACAGATCGATCTCACCGAGTAACAACACGAAGACTACGCCAATCGCCAGTGTTGTCAGACCACCCATTTGCACAACCAGGTTGACGAAATTTCGAGGTGTCAGGAAGTGCTCGTTTAGAGATTGAAAAATAATAGCAAGAATAATCACACCAATAACCATCGGTAGTGCGCCCAATTCGCCTGAGCGCATCTTTATGGTGTTATCCTTGATAAACTGGGATACAGTGGGCGTCTTGTTGCTGTCAGCCAAGGTACCGATGTCTACCGTTTCGACATTCTTATCTGTAGCGCTCATGATTATTGCATCCCCGGTACTGTGACGACTTTACCTGCGGTGATAGCATGAACCACCTCCTGCTGAGTGGTCTCTGCGGCGACGAGTTCTGCCACATTCTGGCCAAGTCGCAAGACGGTGATTTTATCCGACACTTCGAAGATATCGTGCATATTGTGAGAGATGATGATGACCGCCAGACCTTTGTCGGCCAGACGCCGTACGAGATCCAGCACCTGTCGTGTTTGGGCAACGCCGAGTGCGGCGGTAGGCTCATCTAAAATCACCAATTTAGAATTCCACATGACCGCCTTTGCTACGGCAATGGCCTGCCGCTGCCCACCTGATAGTTCCGCCACCTTTTGGCGAACTGAACGGACGGTCGTCACCGAGAGGGAATCAAGCGTCTCAATGGCCGCCTTTTCCATTGCGGGCTCATCCAGCCGCCAAGGACTTTGGATATACTCTCGGCCCAGAAACATATTGGCGACTACATCCAAGTTGTCTGCCAAAGCCAGATCTTGATAAACGATCTCGATACCCAGATCCGCAGCATCTTTGGGGCCATGAATATTAACTTTCTTCCCCTCGAAAGCGATCTCCCCCTCGTCAAATGGATAAATGCCTGCAATGCCTTTGATTAACGTCGATTTACCGGCGCCATTGTCCCCTACCAACGCCATCACCGTTCCCGGCTCCGCGTGAAAATCGACCTCATGCAGAGCCTGAACGGCGCCAAAATGCTTCGACACACCTGTTAACTGCAATATGGGTGCTTCTGCCATGGGTTCTCCCTCGTGTTTGAACGCCCGCTACGGGTAAAGTAGTGGGGACGCCGGTTGGCGCCCCCACATGTTGTATCGGCTGAGTGTTTCCTAGCGATCCGACGGACAATACTGTTCGAAGTCACCTACGCAGACTTCTTCCCAGGTACGGAAGCCATCTGCTATGACTGTCTCGGCAATGTTGTCCGAGGTGACAGCCAATGGGGTGAGTTTCATGAACGGCAGATCATTCTGGCCGTTGTTGATGGAATCGCCGGTCAGACTGCCTACATCCTGACCGCACAATAGTGCGATACCAGCCGCGGCGGCAGCTTCAGCTTCCAATTTGATTGGCTTGTAAACTGTCATGCTCTGGTCGCCGGCGAGGATGTTCTGGATACCACCGACTGTGGCGTCTTGACCACTAACCGGATGGGCAGGCAATCCCTGGCTCTTGCGAGCGGCGATAACCGAATTGGCCAAGCCATCATTCGCTGCGAATGTGGCGTCTACGTTGCCACCGGCAGCTGTAA
>PIVW01001363.1 GCA_003353825.1 Chloroflexota bacterium | reverse complement strand
AAGGGGACGATTCCGAAAACGCACAGCAGGGCCAACAGGGCACTGGTCGGTTCCGGGATTACTACCTGCTTCAGGTACAGCGTCTGATTGTCGATGACAATCGTTGCACCGCCTTCAGGAAGTTCATCCCTGACTTTTGATGAAATATCTAACCGGGCAACGGCTCCGGTATCATCTGTGTTGATGACCCATTCGCTGCCTTCAGCGAGAGCCGGGACGGTATCCAGGGCGATCTGTGCGATCTTGGATGTACCAAGGACCGTGTTACCACCTTTGTACCAACCAACCTGCAAGGTGGCGCCACTTTGACTTGGACCTGTAGACTCATCAGGTAAAGTGTAGGGGCTGAAAGTGGGGGACACTATTACGTTAGGATCCGCAACAATACCAGGATAAAGGAAGAAGGTATCCCAACCGCGATTATAGTGGGCGTCATAACTATCAGGTGCATGGCCATCAACCGGGAGACCACCACCAAAAGCGGCTTCCTGGTGAATTTCAACACCGCCGATGCCGGTGACGAGCACTTCCGAACCGGACCAGTTGTCGTCGTTCGTGATGTTGAGATCGAGAACAACAACTCCAGCAGGTGCTCCACCGGGGGTATTCTCAACGACTGTCGACGAGATAGTACCCGCGCTGGCCACACTGGTGATCAGCAGCAATGCTGCAAAAGCGATAAGTCGATTCATTATTTCTT
>PIVW01000653.1 GCA_003353825.1 Chloroflexota bacterium | reverse complement strand
GGTCGCCCAGATATTCGCCATCCTTTTCAAGCGCTTCTGAGATTATCACCGAATCTGCGAAATCGTTCATCATCAATTATTCGAGTTGGTTACAGACCAACAAAAAGAACGTGGTATAATGGTAGTGTGGCACGAGCATTTTTGCAATTCTACTCCTTGAGGAGGCCATCCCACAATGCGTAAACGACTACTACCGGTATGGGGTATAACACTATTGTTCGTCATGATACTGTATGGTGGCGCCAGTGCTGCTCCTCCTATGTTGCAGGTAGATGGCTTGCCCGTTTATGGCATGCTCGGAACCATAAAGAAATCACAGCAACCACAATTTGACGATTTTTTTATGACGCATGATGGGCAGGTCTACGGCATTGTGGGTGTCAATGCCCAGATCGAGCGGGAGACAAATCGGTTCGCGAATCTGACACCCGTGCAGGTGAAGTTGTGGGGGACCTTGTATGATGGGGTGCATGATGTCGGCAACCGCCAAATCGTCGTTTCGGAACTACTGGCGGTGGATGGGAAAAGCAATCAGGGTGGAATTAGCCCTCAAGTCGTTATTTCTGCACCGGTGTTGAATGTACGGTCGGGCCCCAGTACAGCCTACCCGACGATTGGACAAGTGATGGAAGGTGACGCCTACGATATTGTTGGCAGGTCGAGCGGCCGGCGTCCCTGGTATCTGATTTGCTGTAATTCTGGTTTTCAAGAAGGTTGGGTGTCAGGCGAACTCGTGAAGACGGTCGGAAACACTGATGATGTACCTGTCGTTCTAGTGGCCCCCCCTCCGGGACCCCGACCTGACCCGAACCCACCCGAACCATCCCTCTACTTTGGTTGGAAAACGACCTACTTCGACAACCCGGATCTGGTACCGCCTGCTGTGGCCTTTGCTGACATTGCACAGGTAGATTTCAGTTGGGGCGCCGGTTCCCCTCAAACTGGTGTCCCGCCCGATGATTTCTCGGTGCGATTCGAAAAAGAGATCGACTTTGCAGAGAATCTTTATCGTCTCAATGCCCAGGCAGATGACGGCATTCGCGTGTGGCTTGACGGGCTATTGGTAATCGATGAGTGGCATGGCGCCACGGGACGGACCTTCAGCACTATGCGCCGACTTTCTGGGAAGCATTCGATCAAGATCGAGTACTTTGAAGCTATAGGCGATGCCAACGTCAGGTTCTGGTATGAAATCGCAGATGTCCCGCCTGGCGCCTGGTCTGTGGCCATGTATGATAATGTTTATCTTTCAGGCGATATGGTATACGTTGGCATAGATTATCCGGGTACATGGAAAATCGACCATAACTGGGGGACAGGCTCGCCGGTTCCGGGCTTGGTCCCGGTGAATAACTGGTCAGGTCGTTGGCGGGGGCAATGGTTTTTTGATGGCGGTGATGTGTTGTTTACAGTAAGATCTGACGATGGGTCACGTGTATGGCTTGATGGACACCTGGTGATTAATGCCTGGCGAGACGGCAGACAGACAGCCGAGAATACGTTCCGCCATATAGGCATCGGAACCCATACCGTCACGGTAGAGTATTATGATCGCAGCGGACTCGCCAATCTTGAGGTCGAATGGTACGGCATTGGGCATGGTGGGTTACAGCCATAAAATTGACAATGTTCGAACCAGATTGGAGCACGGCTGCGGGAAAGCCAAGCCAATGAAAGTGGCTCGTTGTGAATACAAAGGGGAAAATTCGACAGCAAGTGCCACCGGGGTTACTATTGATGCCCTCTTGTAATTGACGGCCCGGACCAAAGGAAACACAATTCATGACTTTCCACGTTGTACCTTCGGCATGGTATACTTCCGTGGTTTGATTCTCTTTTTAATGGAACCCTTATGAGCCAACGACGGTACCAACAATATCGACGCCAGCAGCGCGCTCGCTCTCCGTGGGTAGCGCTTCTCATACCCTTTTTGGCTATAGCGATCACAGGCGTGTTTTTTTATCTGTTCGCCAATGCCTTGGGTGGCGGGGCGGCGCCACCACCCGCACCTACGGCTGTGTTGGCTCCTACACGCACGGTGCTAACCCCTTCACCGACATTGGAACCTCTGACGCCAACCCCCCTACCGACACCCGCCCCCGATCTGCCAACCCCCACGCCAATTCCGGCGCCCAGTGTGTTACAGGTTGGAGGTGAGGCGACCGTCAATGCCGAAGCAGGTTTACGCGTGCGCAGTGGCCCCGGCACTAACTTTGATTCGGTTACCATGTTGCCGCCAGGCACCATCGTCATGATAGCTGATGGACCCCAGCGTGCCGATACCTATACCTGGTGGATGATCCGCTTCCAGATAGAGGGTGGGACTGAGCAAGAAGGCTGGGTAGCCGGCGACTTCCTGGACCCTGGCGCGGGTTAGACGATTTACTGAGCGACCGGAAACGAAAAACTGGGCAAAAACGCCCAGTTTTTTTGTGTTTTCAGCGTAGTGAGGGTTAGTCGTCGCCCAAGAACAGATTAAGGATGATACTAACGATCGAGATGATGACAGCGCCTAGCAATGCAGCCAGGAATCCATCAACTACAAAGTCGAGTTCGAGTATGCCAGCCAGCCAACCGGTCAGCCATAGCATTAGAGCGTTCAGCACGAATGTGAATAGCCCCAGCGTCAGGATCTGCAGAGGACAGGTAAGCAGTTTGAGGATCGGCCGTATAAATGCGTTGACTAGGCCGAAAACTGCGGCCACAAGAATCAAGGTGACAATGTCACCATCTAGCAATTTGATTCCGGGAATTAACCATACTGCGGCACTAAGGGCTACTGCATTGACAAACAAACGTATGATCAGGTTTCTCATGGGGTCTACCTCATTACTGAGAACTCTGGAAAACTTTTTTGAGCTATTTGTTACCCCCGTTTACACAGGTGCGAACGAGCAAA
>PIVW01001362.1 GCA_003353825.1 Chloroflexota bacterium | reverse complement strand
TATTTCAGGGTTGTGTTCTCAACTCCTAAACCGATCCCGCTGCCAACTGGCCCACCCGCGATGCACTTGTGCGCAGATAAGAACCGGAATTTGAATTTTGAGTCTGAGATCGGCTCTTGAGCTTTGTCTAAACCTGAAAGGATGAAGTCTTTGGCCGCTTGGGGGTCTTGCCCAACAGCTTCTAAGATCGAGGCAGTCCGCCCGATCTCAGCATTTAGGTCATCCAGGTCGAGGTTGTGAGCTACATAGGACATTTCTTTCTTGGTAAATTTGACATCCGCTGGGCCGCGGCGGGCCACAGCTGTGACCTCTTTGACTTTTACATCACGGATCAGCCAGTTAGCGATATCGATCATCACGTTGCCAACCCCGATTAGCACGACCCGTTCGCCGATCAGGAATTCTTGCTGGCTGTAGGGTGGCAGTTGGTTGTAATGGTAGACCAGGTCTTTGGCATGATAGACACCTTGGTGTTCTTCGCCTTCGAGTCCCAGCCATTTGGTGCCTTGGGCGCCAACAGTGATCAAGATGGCCTGAAAACCCATCTCGCGCAGATCATCTATACTGAGATCGTGTTGATCGCCGATCAGGATGTTGCCATAGTAGTGAATGTTTTCTTCTTCCATTACCTGGCGGAACTGCTTGCGCAGCCCATTTTTCATTTTGTGTTTGTTATCGAAAATACCGTACTCGGCTAAACCG
>PIVW01000652.1 GCA_003353825.1 Chloroflexota bacterium | reverse complement strand
GCTTTGCATACCATCAAACGCTATACAGGCCAGAGCCGTGGCGAAGACGACTTGTACTGGTACCGCTCGCGCTGGTATGATAGCAAGCTAGGCCGTTTCATCCAGCCGGATACGATTGTTCCCAACCCCGGCAACCCTTCGGACCTTAACAGATACGTTTATGGTGCGAATAATCCTATTCGCTTCAACGATCCCTCAGGTCATGTCTACGACGAAGGGGGTGGCGAAGGTGGGGTGACGCCAGATGACCTGAGTTATAAAGCGCTGCTGGAATATCTAACAAGCTCCCTTATGCGAAAGTCCAATAGGGGGATAGCGCTCAACGAAACAGAACATCTTCAGTTGCGACATGCCGCTCGCGATTTGGCGCAAATGACGGGTAGCGAGCGGGTCACACTATTCAGTGGCAGCTTCGGGTCGGCGGATATAACAGGTGCGCAGGAACAACTGACGTACTATCGCGACAATGCGGGCACTTTGACAGGTGCGGAGAATCGGGATTTTATGATCCTACTTGTTGCTGTAGGATTGGAGGGCATGGGGCAATGGGGTGACGGCAAGAGCATGAAAATGGGTGTGCCGATCGTTCGAAATACCTCGTATACAGCTCGACGCCAGGTTATGCGAGAGCTAGGAATCCCAACCAGCCAGCAACCGTCAGGTAGCTATCATTCTACGCAGGGACGAGCGTATGTATATGATGCACCAAAACCAGGTGGAGGAACAAGAAAGTATGTAATAAATCAGCACCCACTTGACATCAACCATGGTCCGCATTGGGAGGGAGGTGCGGCAAAAGTGCATGGAAATGGGCAGGCGAGGCTCAACAAATATGGATTTCCTCAGTATTATAATGTGGACCCAAATACTGGGTTGAACAAAGTTAGAGTATTATATGGTCAGTAAATGAGGAGAAGTGCAATCATGACATCTGAACAACTTGGTATTAGGCTAATGGCACATCGTGGAAAGGCTTTGCTGCCTGAATATCTCGATAAGCTGTCAAGAGAACTAGACACGGCGACTACTGAGATCGAACTAATAGACGTAGTGCAAACGCATGAGATTCAAAAAAGACTTAATGATCTCATTCGATCTGACTTACGTAATGCATATATATCTGAACAGCACTGGGACGTGGATGATAAAGACAAAATAGTATCCACTCTTAACAGGCTGCGACAGGAGATGCCTGACAGAAAAATGATTATGTTTAAGGCGTTGAGCGAATACTGTGGAGCAGTGAAGGTTGGGCTACATGATATCCTGGATCATGCTTTCAATTTGATCAGTGAGGATGAAGATATTACCGCTTATTCTGAGGACGGATCAATGTATCTTTTATTTGACTGGTCTGAAGTATGGAATCCTGAGAGTGGAGCTACTACTATTGAATTTACCCTGATCTTAGAAGGAAACGATTGGTCTAGTGTAATTCGACACTGCTAGGGGTTTTGGGGGCAAAAGGACGAAAATCTACGCCTACTATGCCAACGACAACTTCAATACGCGCAACGGCTTAGGTTTAGTCCACAGCTTCGCTCCTGCAACCTGATAGCCTTCAACCGCAGCAGCGGCTATGGCGAAGCCTATGGCCTGCGCTACGTATTTGGCGACCATTTGGGCAGCACCAGCCTGGTCATAAACGGCGGCGGTGAGGTACTATGGGTAGACTACTTCAAACCCTTCGGCAGCTACCACTACACCTGGAGCAAGTGGGCGGATGGCAGCGTTCCCACCAATCGCCAGACCGATTATCGCTTTACAGGCCAGCGCCAGGAAAGCGAGATCAAACTGTACGACTACGTCTCTCGCTGGTATGATTATCGGCGAGGGCGGTTTGCGCAGGCGGATACGATTGTGCCGGAGCCTGGAAATCCGCAGGACCTTAACAGATATTCCTATACCCGAAATAATCCTGTCAAATTCATCGATCCATCAGGACACTGTCCAACGCCACCCGATGAAATGGGAGCTACAATCTGTGTCGCATTGTTCATAATGCCCGAGACAGTGATGGGTGGAATTCACGGAGATGGTCGAAACTTTAGTAATGCCAGCAATCCAGATGAATCAAGAGGTTATATCTGGATTAGCCTTGATGAACAGAATAATGTAGTGTCAGTAATGAACCCTTCGGGATACACATTTGCTCCTGAAAAGTGGTTGAACGAAAATGCGGATGGGCTTATATGGACGCAACCTAGTGAAAACAATCAGTGGTCTGTAGTTTATGGCGATGATGGAGAAATCTCCGTTGAATACGATTTGGTTATTTCAGGTCCACTTGAAGGTGTCGCGCCGCACATCAATGGGACAATTGTCTTTCAGCCTGATGCGAATGGAAACATTAGCTATACAATGGATCGGGATGGTTTTCCTTGGGCGGAGGCATACTATCATGACGGAGAAGGCGAAGCACTAACTGTTTTCCAAGACCCTGCTGTGAGAGGCAACCCTTACGATTTGTATGGTATTGAACCACACACTGGTGGTTTAGGCGGTGTACTTAGTCGATCCTTTCAATGGGTGCAAGAGAAATTCTTAGGACCGCCAATCACCAGTAGACATTTAGCACGGTAGGAGGCGGATATGCACTGGCAGTTTTCAGGAGCGCACAGCATACTTGGCATTCTCGGAGGTATGGTTCCGCAATTGGGTTTAGGTATAATGGTGTGGATGGCATCATGGTTGCAATTCCGTATCGAATACCTAATAATCGGCATGGTTCATGGAACCGGTACAGAGATAAAGAAGCACGTTTACAATTGAATGAGGAGAAAGGCTAAAAGGGCATAGGCGGTCTTTGCTGTGAGCAGTGATTGCGAGGAGAAAAGATTAAATATGAGATTGCTTGTATCTGAGGTTGGTGCTGGAACGCGAGCAGAATTGGACAGTCGTCAG
>PIVW01001361.1 GCA_003353825.1 Chloroflexota bacterium | reverse complement strand
GGCCACTCGAGATAGGGGCTCTCGATGGCGTTATGGATGTGGAAGTCGGGGCCCATGGCTCCGCCCTCGGGGTTGACGATATAACCACCGGGGCCGTAGCACCAGGTGGTGCACAGGTAACCGTCGAATTCCGGCAGTAGGCCGTTATCCACGAAGGCAACCTGCGGCGTCGTGTTCTGGACGCAAGGATCCTCGTCGAGGAGGTTGATGTACAGCCTTGCGTAGTCACCAACGCCAGATTCCTGAACGGCTACCCAGCGATAGTCGCCATTGGGGCCATCCTCTACGGTGATGTCGACCATTTCGGTGAGGGGGTCCATGCCAAAGGTGATGCTGAAGGGCAAAGTGGCACCGCCGAGGGTATGGGTCCAGTTTTGCGTGTATGTCGAAGCTGTATATATGTGTACGTTTTTATGTGTGTACATATGTATATTTTGTTGCGAATTAGCGTATGGCGGAAGTCGTAACTGTCTGCTAATAATGCGGTCTCGTAAATGTATATAAAGGATGAGCCGAATGTGTTGATGTTGTCGAAGGTTAATGCATTGCCGATGGCGACGGTGAGTAAAAATGGATGGCAGTATTCATATTTGGCTAAATTGAACGTAAAGTCGTTTGGATCGGGAGTGGTTAAGTTTCGTCGTACTGTGATGGTTACAGTTCCTGCTGAATTTACGATAGAGTCTACGGCTATGTTTTGTAG
>PIVW01001360.1 GCA_003353825.1 Chloroflexota bacterium | reverse complement strand
TGTAATGGCGGACACCTTCCTTCTGATCCTCGCCCTGAACATCATCATAGTGAAACGGTTGTTGGGTGATCTGAGGAACGTGGGAAACACGACCGATCACCTCATCATCACAAAGGACTTCGTAGCAGTCAATCGGGGCGTTTCCTGCGTATGCTGTCTGCCAGCTCACCCGCACCGCGCGACGGTTCAAAGCAGGCATGGCTGAATCCGCTTCAACACCTACGTTGCGAGGGGCGGTCAGCCCGATGGCTTTCCGTTGAAAGTAAGCGTTGGCTGAATGCTTACCTGCTGACGCAACCATTTTCTCGATTTTGTCCATTTCGCTCTCTTCCAGAGGTTCGGCAAGCTGGGCAGCATCCAGATTCTGTTCAAGCTGGCATTTTTCAGCCAAATCATCAATGTGCCCTATGCCAATGATCAGTGTGCTGATCCCATCAACAGACAATGCGTAGCGAATCAGATCCCGGCTTGGCATTTCCGGGGATCCAACATCAAGATACACATCTTCCGGTTTATTGGAGAATCGAACCTCCTTATGATAATAGGATGCATCGGCGAAAACCTTCATGCCGATCACCCCCATATCAGCCGCGGCTGCAGCGGCAATGGCGTTGTGACGATGTGCCATATAATTGCCATCGCTGGGATTGATAGTGACCAACAGCGTATCCAGAACTCTTTGCCTGTCTCTCTGAATGGCATAG
>PIVW01001359.1 GCA_003353825.1 Chloroflexota bacterium | reverse complement strand
TTTGATGATTGCTGCCGCAGTGATCTTTGCCGCTTTGATGGTTGCGTTCGGATCGGTCATGCCCACTTCCCCAACGGCCCCCGTGCCTTAAGAGTATGCATTGGTGCGGGCGGTGCTGTCGAGATGGGAAACTTTCGGGCGATGTTGAGAGTCTGACGGATTTCCGTCACCGAAGTTTGACGGTCGACAACCTACCCTCTACCCGCCTCGCCTATGGGCTTTTCTCATAGCAACTTTAGCGATACAGTGCTTACGATAATAGGATTGTAGGGGGGGAGCTACAATGGTGGACTTCAATTGGACTTGCTCATATTGCGGTCGAGACCAAGCAGTTGTTGACAGTCGCTATAGCACGCAAAATTATTCCATTAACAACGTAGGCAGTAAACATAGACATATTCGCGCAGTAGTAACTGCTACTGCTTGCGCTAACACAGAATGCCAAGAATTAACCCTTGCATTCGCGCTATGGAAACTTGAGCGAGATTATCAAAGAGGACCCCTTGAGCCAACCGACGTGATAAAAGAATGGTCCCTGCTTCCGGAGAGTAGCGCCAAACACTTGCCGGAATGTATACCGGAGGCAATTTGTCAGGACTACTACGAGGCTTGCCGTATCCGCGACCTCAGCCCCAAGGCCAGCGCCACCCTTACCCGCCGTTGTCTACAGGGTATGATCCGGGACTTCTGCGGCATCAAAAAGAA
>PIVW01000651.1 GCA_003353825.1 Chloroflexota bacterium | reverse complement strand
TTCAAAGTTCCTCCGCCGCAGTGGCGGCCCCACAAGCAACGAGGGCGGCCATCGCTAGAGGCTTTACGCCTCATTCAACGATGGTGTCCTACTCCCAGTTGAAGTGCAGTCCTACCCTCAGAAGTATTGTAACGATTAATCACTAGTATTCCTTCGGAACCGGGCAACCACTGTGGTGATAAAAAACTTGCATCTTCAGGTCCGAGTAGGGATGTTGTGTATTTCTCAGTATTTATTATCCAAACAGGACCTAAACCTCCAGCGACTCCTTGATCCCATGTAAAAGCAATCCGTGAACCGTCGTCCGACCAAACAAGATTTTCGGGTCTGTCACCAGGATAATCCAAAGGAGTTGGCATAGTGATGAGCAAATCTCCCTTAGTATTGATGAAATTCAGACTCTCTCCTTGAATGTTGGTGGTAACAATGATGTCTCCTTTGGGATCTATTGCCGCATCAGTTATGAATTGGTCTACCTCTGACAACCTCGAAAACTCGCCAGAGGTAATGTCTGAGATGCCTAATGTGCCCCACTCACTCAACAGCAGGACGCGCTGTGAATCTGGGAACCATCCTTGAAATGATGTTGGATCAAATCTGGAATCTCCCTTATTGACCGGCACACCTATCTGAATTGCGAGGTCACCGTCGATCTCTCTGACAAATATCGCGGAGTAACCTTCCCCTCCACACATGGTTATAGCCACCCACTGTCCGTTTGGTGATACATCCAACTTACATAGCTCGCCTTGCGCGCCGGGCGTCGAAAACCATTCATCCCTGGGCATCGTAACCAGGTTATAGGTATTCCCCTGATAGGTATTCCCCGCTTTTGTCGTGATCAGCGGTTGTACGTCCAGTCGGGGATGCGGACGGGTAGGCTTGGGCACCGGTGTAACCGTAGGTTGTGCTTGCCGATCAACCGGCGTGGAGGTAAGAAAGTATGTGGGCCTAGGCGTGTATGTGGGCCAAGGCGTGGGTGATCCAAAGACTGTCTCATCGGTATTGTCAGGCGGTTGCTGAGCGGTCTGTAGGGTCGGCACAGGCGTGGCCAGTTGGGTCAATTGGTCTTCTGGTGATGTGCGGTCCCAGGCAAGGACGGCGAGGGCGACGAGCGCGGCCACAGCAATCAAGCCAGCGAGACTGACAACCCAGCGTTTGCGGAAAAAGCTCATAATAACCTCCGAGATTTAGTGCAGGTGATATGTGGATCCAAGATATGCCGTGGCAAGTCCTCTGCATGCTGAGACGCCGCGCAAAAAGTCTACCCAATGGTTTTCCGGCAACATGTTAAGCTTACACACCAGCGTGATATCCTGCATGATTAAGACGAAGTGGGAAACGTCAGTGGAAAGCGACACCCGGCTGCGGAGTCCTTGCAGCCGGGTGTCGCTTCTACGGTATCTAGCATACATTACCCCCCCCGATTGTCAAGGGGTTTAGCGAAATTTTCTTCAGATTTTACTGCGGCGAAGGCCACGGATATCAAGAGGCTGGCGGAGGTAGGGACGATGCTGGAGCCAGGTAGTGAGGTGTATATCGTGCCATCGGTGGCTGGCGGCTGGCGGCTGATGTTAGCATGACGCAGTGCGGTGTAGCATCTCAATTGAGATTAGACAGAGGTAGAAGGCTTACGTTATAGTGTGCGGGCTTCTCCTTCGTTGTTTTTACCCCTCACATTGCCGACAATGATCGTCCCCGCGCTGCTCGAAAGGAGTCGATGAACCATGCTTTCACCTGTCGAGAAACTCTTGTTTGCTGCATTGGTTCTGGCCAGCATCTGGAATGGCTATTGGGCTTTCAAAAAGGTGGTCGATATCATCGGGCGTGGCCAGGGAGATATCGATGATGAGAACATCGCCAGCCGTGTCTGGCATGCAGCGGTGAATTGGGTGACGCTGAAACCAACGTGGAAGGTGCGACCGCTGCCGACTCTCTTTCACGCCGCCATAGCCTGGGGATTTATGTTCTACTTCCTGGTGAATTTCGGCGATGTCGTCGAGGGCTTTTTTGATATCAAGTTCTTGGGCACGGGAACCCTTGGCAATCTCTATCGAACGCTGGCCGATTACCTCACCGTCGCTAGCATCATCGCTGTGATTTACTTCCTGGTGCGACGCTTTATCACAGAAGACAAGGCATTGGAGATCCGGGATAACGTTAAACTGATGGACAAGGTGAGAGCTGGGGGGATGAGGCGTGATTCTTTGATCGTGGGGTGCTTCATCCTGGCACATGTTGGATTTCGCTTTCTGGGCGTCAGTTTCGCCACAGTTCTGGAGGGCGGCTATGACATGTTCCAGCCCTGGGCCAGCACGGTGGGTCTTTTGTGGATGGGTATGAGTGAAGAGACCTTGGTCTTGTTGGAACACGCCTGCTGGTGGATCGCCCTGGGCTTGATTCTGGTCTTCATCCCCTACTTTCCTAAAACCAAGCACTTCCACTTGATCATGGCAGGGGTCAATTTCCTGGTGCAACCCAAGCGTACTTCGTTAGGCACCTTGGAGCCCATCGACTTCGATGATGAGAGTGTCGAGCAATTTGGTGCGGCGCGTATTGAAGATCTACCTTGGAAGCACGTCCTCGACCCTTATGCCTGCATCATGTGCAACCGCTGTCAGGATGCCTGCCCTGCTTACGTCACCGGAAAAGAACTCTCTCCCTCTGCCCTGGAGATCAACAAACGCTACTACATCAACGCCAACAGCAATGGCCTGGCGGCGGGTGAAGCTTCTGAGCAGACATTGCTCGATTTCGCCATCAGCCAGCCGGCGCTGTGGGCCTGTACCTCCTGTGGCGCCTGTATCGAGGTCTGCCCGGTAGGTAACGAGCCCATGTTCGATATCCTTTACATGCGACGCGATCAAGTGCTCATGCAAAGTGAGTTCCCAGACGAACTGCAGACCGCTTACGAGG
>PIVW01000650.1 GCA_003353825.1 Chloroflexota bacterium | reverse complement strand
CTAAGAGTTGAAAGCTTGGCGGTATAACAGGCCGTTCAAGCTGACAGTCGGCTCTGTCACGGCCCATGCAGAGCCATGGCCCGCGCCAGAACCGCCCGCAGCTTAACGCCAGGGTGTTATACCGATTGCTCAGTAGTTGATGCATCTGCGTATGTCGATGTCAGTACTTACAAGGATTGGAGGGCGTGATGATGGTGATCAGAATTGCATTGTGCGCTGTGGGTATCATGGTTTGGGGTTCTGCGGCTCTTTCTTTCGAGATCGATTTCGAGGTGTTGCCACAGGGCGGTGCCAATGAGGTTTCTGTTATAATCGAGGATTCCACTCCACCGCCATCGGGGAACTGGACTGGCTACGCGGTAGTCAGGTACTTGCACGGAGCCTGCGAAGATCCGGTTTTTTTGACGGAGGTACTGCCGTTTTCCGAACCGGTCCAGTTGATCGACTCATTGCTACCTGAGTACTACGCATACAGCTATGTCGTAGCACTCATAGACGACGCAGGATTCCCGGGCTCCTTCGCCGACTGGGAGGGAATAGATACACTTGGAGGATTAGACCATCCGATTCTCAGGGGTCGTCTCGAGAGTGGCGGAGTGTTCGGAGGTGGAGTCTTAGTAGCTTGCCCGGACATGTGCTGGGAACTGCCGTTCTTCACTGGACTCGGAGTGGGAGTAATGAGCGCCCCAGATGAAGTTTCGGATGCCATCGATTCCGGCCAGGTATTCGATATATACGGCGATATCGCGTATTTTTTTGAAGGGCCGTTTATACCAGTCATCACCGAAGGTGTCCCAACAGAATGCGGAGTCGTATCCTCATCCACTGAATCATGGTCTGCCCTGAAGCGGCGCTTCCGATGAACCAGTGGTGCGCGTTGTACGGCATAACAGGCCGTTCAAGCTGACAGTCGGCTCTGTCACGGCTCATGTAGAACCATGAGCCGCGCCAGAACCGCCCGCAGCTTAACGCCGGGGTGTTAGGCAAACGAGGAGTGTTGGTGATGGACTTCGAACAAATGCGTGTAGCTGAACTACTGCGTGAATCGAAATGCGTCGTCGGCAGCCTCAAGGCACCGGCGGAGCCAGGTGTGTACGCCGTTTTCTGTAGTAAAATTGAAAAACTAGGGGTGTTTTCTGTCGGTGAAGGCGGGCTGATTTATGTAGGGGCATCAAAGGATCTCGCAGCGCGTGAGTTTGATCAGCATTTTAGTTCTGAGGGAACGGGTATCTCAACTTTGCGCCGGTCTCTCGGTGCAATTCTCAAAGGCCAGCTTGAACTAACGGCAATTCCCAGGAGTCCGGGTAGCGTGTCCTCGTCATATCGGTTTCTGGCCGATGGCGAAAAACGGCTCACGCAATGGATGAAATCAAATCTCGAAGTCAGTGTCTGTCCGATAGAGGACGCGGTGGACGTAGAAACCGAACTTGTCCGTTTGCTAAGGCCGGTGCTGAATCTCACCAAGTGGGAGAATCCACAGAGAGCAGAAATTAAGCGTTTGAGGAAGGATTGCGCCGACGAAGCACAGCGGAAGTGACGTTACCTAACAAGCCGTTCAAGCTGACAGTCGGCTCCGTCACGGTTCGGGCAGAGCCACGAACCGCGCCGGAACCGCCCGCAGCTTAACGCCAGGGTGTTAGGCTGAGGTTGAACTGGCAGAACTCCGACGAGGGACTACGCCATGCAAAAACTCCTTTCACTTCTTGGTGGCGTCCTCGGTCTAGCAATCCTCCTTGCGTATCTGAACTTCGCTTTGGGCTGGGTCGCGCTATCGCAGCATCTAGGTCGAATGCTCGCGTTCGCGATCGGCCCGGTGGCGATATGGGGAACACTGGCGATCTACGAGAGCTTCGTGCGCGTCTTTGGCTCGTTTGCACTTCGCGTCGGGACCATCTTCCTGGTCATCGCCTTCGCGCTGCTCACCCTCATGCTCACCATGCAGCAGGCCGTGTTCGCCGAGTACCAGCAGTTGCTAGGTGCAATGGCCCCGGCTGAGGCACCAACCTCGCTGAAAGAGTCCTTCGCACTCGTGAACCGGGTCCAGTTGGGTGCGGATGTGGCCTTCGATATCTTTTATTCCCTCGGCGTCATCCTCGTCTCGAGTGTGATTGTACGGGGGCGCTGGTTCGAACGAGTAGTTGGTGCCTACGGCCTGGTCGTTGCCACCGGCCTGCTTGTACTTAACATGTGGTCCTTCCCGACCCCGCCGGCTGCTGCGGGAAGTGTAGACTTGGGGCCCGCGACGATTGCTTGGTGGGTCGGTCTTCTCGTGCTCGACGGCCGCTTGAAGAAGCGTGAAATATCCGACTCTGCCTAACAAAAGTTTGCACCTGACAAAGTCGCTAGCACGCACCTGGCGCACGCCAGGTCTGCGCTAGCGACTTTGCAGGTGAAACAAACGTTAGGCAGCGTTCATAGTGAGGGATAGATGATAGTCCTGAGGCTAAGACTGCCGACGCTGGTGTTGCTAGCTGCGTGTCTCAATCTGCTCGCAGGGACGGGCTGTACTTCCGAACAGGAGGTTTCGAAGGTCATCGCCGATTCGGTTCGGGACTTCTCGGGTTCGCAGGGAACCAACGGCTGGTTTTACGGCTACTGGGATAGAAGTTCAGATCAAGATGGCGCCTACGACCCGGTCAGCGACTTTCAGCTACTCGCTCATTTTGGCAAGGACCGAATCAACGGTCTTAGTCAACGTCCTGAGTTCACAACCGGCGAGCTATGGTACCTCAAAGACGGTCGCTACTATACATCCGTATGGGCTGAGGGCGGTCATCCCCACGGCACTATGGAATTGGGCGTCTATGCCAAGGCTGACCATTGGGTTGTTCGGCGCTGGGTCAGCAGTGTAGATTCTCGTGTCGAGATACATGGTCACGCTGGCAAGGTCATGCCGTGGGGCGAGAATTGGACGGGC
>PIVW01000142.1 GCA_003353825.1 Chloroflexota bacterium | reverse complement strand
CCCCAGCGAGGGATTGCTGGCCTTTGTCGACCTGCCGGGACAACGACATGCAGCGGTGGGGTGCGGGCGCTTTATCGTAATCACGCCGGGGGTGGCCGAGGTGTCTTTGGCTTTGCGAGATGATCTACATGGCCAGGGCATCGGCACAGAGATACTACACCGCTTGATCGGGGACGCCAGAAAGGCCGGGATCAAGAAACTGGTCGCGTCAGTTCAGGCATCCAATCGTGCCGTTATGAACCTGGTGAAACGTGACCACTTCCCTATCAGCTGTGTCACTCGCAGGGGAGAGATGGTTATCGAGCTAGATCTTGCACGTACTCATTTGCCCGACAAATAAACTGTCTCAAATGCAACGTAACATTCACGCTGCCAGCCGGCGCAGCGACGTGCGTTGAAAGGGGCGATATATTTATCTCTATTCTTCGTCATCCGCTGTGTCTACACCCTTGGCAGCATCGATAAGATAGCGGGCGCCGAGATTGCCCATCAGAACCGTCATGGCGGGGAAAATAATAAAGAGCAAGATGGGGATGTAACGAGTGAGCAACACCAAAATGGCAATTTGTAAAAGTAAGAACAGCGTATAAAGAGGCTTGCTGAGAGCCAGGAGCATGGTATTGCGATAAACGATCAAAATGGTTGGTGTTTCTGTTTCGAGGAAAATCGGAAACAGATAGGGCAGGATCGAAACCCAGAACAGTGCCAGATAGAACCAAAGGAAGGTCAGATAACGTAGCCACCCTTGCAAGCGGTCGGCATAAAAATACATATTGACCCCAAGCAACGCAGCCACAGCAACCCAAATGAGCAGGTATTTGTAGCTGCTCCAGAAGTAGGTGCGAAATCCATCTTTGAACAGATCAAAATTAATGCGCTTCTCCCGCGCTCTTTCGTTGCCAACGGCATTGATGCCCATGGCAACCGGGGGAGCGAGAATGATCGTCACCAATGCCAATCCCTGGAGAATGCTCAGTCCTAGCCATAAAAATAGGTCATCATAAAAATACAATGCTGCTCGCCATAGATTACGCCATGGAGCTATCAATTGGTTCATCTAAGCAACGCCTCCAAAGGTGTCGTCAGGCATAAACCTGGGAGCGTTTTCAATCATCCTATCTTGTCTCTGCCAGGCGGGTTTTCTGAAACACCCATGGCCCCAGACCTGACACAGTGAACCCTACCATGCCATACCGAACAAAACGCAGGGCTTGTTGCACAAAATAGCTGTCGGGAGCGAGCATATCGAAGAAGATATCGAAACCCAGAAAGACTACCACGAGCACCACAACCCCGACAACAAAACGAATCAGCCGCAGCCACCAGACGCCGTCAATCCTGAAATGCAACTGCTTCACATCCCAGATCAGGCCCAGCAAAAACCCTGTTAGCAAAGACACGTCACGGAAACCGGATTGGGCAGGGCGATTGCCGTCCCAATTCCCAGGATAAACTAGTAGTAATATTGCAGCCAGGATCAAGGTCCCGGCGACCTGTCTACCGGCGGACCAAGAGACCACAACTGGTGTCACTTTTGGCGCCAGCCACAGTGCCGCCCACATGGCAAAGAGCCCGACAACCCAGCCGCCGATAACATCGGCGGGGAAGTGCACGCCCAGATAGAGACGTGATAGGCCAATCAAAAAGATGAGTAACGCTGCAATCACCGTAAACCACCATCTGCGCACGAGGACGGCAAGGGTGCCCAAGATGGCGAGCGTAGCGGAGGCGTGGGTGCTGACGAATCCGGGTGAGGTTTCATGCCACCAGACCTCAACCGGTGGTGCAGGGGGCCGGGGCAGTTTAAATACCCATTTGAGTAGTTCGCCGCAATAGAGGGAGACGATTAAAGCCAGGCCGGTGAGCGCTCCCCAGCGTTTGTTGACAACCCAATAGAGGAAGGGGAAGAAGAGGATGTAGAAATACTCATGCCCCAACCAACTCATCAGTCTCATAAAACCGGTGAGGCTTTCCGTCTCAAAACCTTGAAACCAGAGAATGAAGGGGATACTGGTCTCGTTGATAGCGCGCAGCCATTCTGACATGAGGGGCACTCCTTTTGTGGGAGAAACAGGCTTAGCCGTAGGGGGAGGTAACGAGTCCTTTCAGAGTAGATTATTGAATAAAATCATGGAGTGACAATGACTGACGTCGCCATGTTCACAGCTGAAGAAAATGTTGTAAGAGGGATATCAGATGACTAAAAGCAACCGACAACCAACGTCACCAACACCCGAGCCGAATCGACGACATCTTGCACAGCCACATATTCGTTAACCGTGTGCACTTCGGCCATGCCTGTAGATAACGCTACACAGGGGATACCGGCAGCGGTGTAGATATTGCCGTCGGTGCCACCACCACTGGTTTTGGGGATCAGAGCAATGCCAAGTGATTGGATCGCCTGGGCGGCGACAGCATAAGGTCGTTGATCGGGTGAAATGCAATAGGTCTGATACGCCTGTTCAACCTCGATGTCAACACTGGCGCCATGCCCTTCAGCCACCGATTCCAGAGCGGCAACCATGGAAGAGGTCTGAGCCTGCAACTTGGCTTCGTTCCGGCTACGCGCCTCACCCCGCATATACACTTCGTCCGGGACGATGTTGGTGGCCTCACCTCCTCGGATCACGCCGATATTGGAGGTTGTCTCTTCATCGATTCTACCCAAGGGCATGGCGCTGATCGCTTCTGCTGCCACACGAATAGCATTGATGCCCTTCTCTGGAGAGCTACCGGCGTGCGCCTTCTTCCCCTTCACCACAGCAGTGATGTAATTTTGTGATGGTGCAGTATAGATCAACGTACCGATAGGGCCGCCAGCATCCAATACAATCCCCCACTGGGCTTGTAAACGACTTGTATCGAGTTGCTTGGCCCCCTGTAACCCTAGCTCTTCGCCCACGGATATCACGATCTCGATCGGCGGGTGCTGAAACTCGGGGTTCTGGTTTAACACCGCCAGCGTCTCTAGAATGACGGCAATGCCAGACTTATCATCAGCGCCCAGAATGGTCTCTCCCTCCGAGTAGATGATACCCTCACGAATTACCGGTTTGATGCCTGTATCCGAACCAACGGTATCCATGTGGCTACTGAGCATGACAACTTCATTACCGCTACCTGAAAATCTGGCAACAATATTCCCAACCTCATCCTGTTCAACTGAGCAACTGAGCGCCTGCAAGCGCCCTCTAAGATAGGCCCCAATTTCCGCTTCCTGGCCGCTGGGGCTGTCGATCTGTACGAGTTCGAGAAAAGTGTGAAGAATACGTTCGGCGTCGACGAAGTCTGCAGGTATCATAAGCTATGTTTATCCTCTTTTGTTTGATGTTCTGAGTGGGGAGTTTCGATTTGCTGTATGTAAATGGCAGAATAAAGGGTCAGCAATCCTACCGCAAAACAAGCGATGGACAACCAGCGTAGCATAGAGGGTATACCAATGAGATCTGCCATGACAGCAGTTATCAACAAAGGAGCCAGGCCCACCAACGAGGCGAGCATAAACTGGACGGTAAAGACCCTTCCTCGCAATTCCTGCGGAGTGAGACGCTGAACCATTGTCTGAGCAATGGTATTGACAGAATAAAGCCCGAATCCCAATGGCAGCGAGACCAAAGCAACCAGACTTGTAACAGAGACAATCCGTTGTGGATAGACATCGAAAATGGGTATACGCAATGCATTGTAATCCCTGCTGATATAGCCCAGCAAGGCGATGCTGGCGCCGGTCAGAAAGAGCATACCCGTCTGTAACCAGTCTTGGGGCAAACGATTGCCATATCGGCCTAAAACGAATATCGCTATCGCCATCCCTAAAGCGGCAGGAGCAAAGACATATACGGCATCCTCAGGTGACAGCCCCAACACACGAGCACTGAAACCGGGGGCGATCATGGCGACGATCATGATCAACGAGGCTACCAACGTAAGTTGGAGGATCGCGATCAGAACCTGGCGATGGCGGGCAACGAATGCCCAGCCTTGTTGGACCTCGCGCAGGGTTCGTTCCCAGCCACTTGCCGCGGTCACTCCTTTGATATGCCGTGCCGGATCGCGCGGTAACCTGAGAGCGAAAATGAAAGCCCCAAAATAAAACAACGACATCAGAGCGAAAGCTCCCGAGAGCCTGAATGTTTTGACTGCTGCAGGTGCAATCAGTAACAGGCCCAACAATTGTGACCCGGCAATCGTCAGGTTGAACAACGAATTGGCTACCATCAGTCGCCTCTCCCCCACCAGCAAGGGTAGTTTTGCCAATACAGCAGGATTGAAGAAGGCTCCGATAGAAGCTCCCAGGAAGGTGACAACGTAAACAGCAGCTAACAGCGCGTTGCCGTCAAGCCAATTGATCAAAAGTATGTAGCTTAGTGCCAGCGCACCCCTCAATAGATTTGAAACCACGATGATCCATTTTTTGGGAACACGATCGATCACAACGCCGGCGAGGAAGGACAGAATAACAGGGGGTAGGCTAAAAGCTACGATCATCAAACCGAGGTGAAGGCTACGCCCGGTTAGCCGTTCAATCAGCACCAATTGAACGAAATGAATCCCATTTTGGGCTGTTAGCGCAAGCAACTGTGATACCCAGATCTGCCGAAACGCCGGTAATCTGAGAACCGATTGGAATCCAGTAACTTGTTGAGAGGAAGACATAAGGGGGGAGTGATATTAGCCAACATCTGCCGGGCTATGCCCAGTTGGGGAATGATGGCAAGGGCAGCGCCGACCGAATACCTAAGCGGAAGGAGTGTCTGGCGAGGTATCAGGCACTATGTTTGGGGTGTCGTTACTATCCGTTGTGGGGTGTGTTCGCTTTAACTGTTTGAGCGAACGCCGGAATTTATCGCGAGGCAAGAACAAGCGACGCCGACATGTCGTACAGACAATACCGATATCGGCCCCAGTTCGCACAACTTCCCACTGCCAACCACCACAGGGGTGCTGTTTACGCATGTGTGCAACATCGCCAACGCGGATATCAAGATAAGTCATAAGAAAATGTGAAGACGCTAATAACCTCGGAGATTATATCAGAGTGCGTGTCGAGACAACAATGAAAAGCGGTTGATCATTGGTTCGATGTAAGTGGCAATCCCTATACACCGGTCGTAAGCGACGCTTTGCAGCAGAATTATAGGGATGCGCGTGCATGATTCTAAACCATGCATGCCATTATCAAAAAAACAATTACCACTTTCCAAAAAAGAGCTTTCACTTTCTAAAAAAGAATTTGCACTTTTCGAGTGAGATCGTGTACACTCTCCTCGTTATGGCTTTGTACGTCCGTTCCCTATCCAAAACTGAGCACGTCATACTCCAAGAAATGGCGAATGCCGACGACCTTATCCAAGTTCGATGGGCACAAATAGTTTTGCTTTCTGATAGAGGGCTTGGCGTTCCCAAGATAGCCGATACCCTGGATATCTCATCAGCGACGGTTCGGGCGCGAATCAAAGCGTTTAATGACCAGGGTATGGAAGCATTGGAAAGAAATGCCTCACCAGGACGTCCCGAAACCATCACACCCTCATTGGGAGACAAGTTTGCAGCACTGATGCGTGAACGAGATCCCCGCGATTTTGGATGGAGTGATACCGGCTGGACCCTTGATCTCCTGGTCAAAACAGCGACCGTCGAAGGATGGGTCGAAAGTATCAGCAGAGAGGGTGTGCGGTTGGCCCTCCGCAAAAGTAAATATTCGTATCGCCGCCTGAAAAACTGGGCACATCAAGAAAAGCACGAAAACGAAAAACCACGCCCCTCCCCCACTGAGTCTTCATCTTCCTAGTACTTAAATACGTTATCGTACTAGCTCTCAAGAACTATCAGTTAGGGCCCCCAAGACAAAGCATTCTCCCACCCCACAGAAACAACTATTTCAAATATTGCAGGAGTGACCCCATGTTAGTACAACAAGCCCCTATTATTGAAGCGACAGTCGTTGAACCTCAGATTATGGACCCCCCCAAAGTCAGAGACGGTCTGCAATGGAAGATTGATGAAACGCTCGACCGTGTTGAATGGGCGAAAGATATTGAGGCCTACTATTACCAACAAGCTGTAAGCGAACTTGATGGCGCCTGGGTTGTGACCGAAGGTAAGCGCAAGCTCATGTTTGCCACCTACAGTTATCTCGGTCTGATCCAGCATCCCTATATTCAACAAGCAGCCAAGGATGCTATCGACCGTTACGGTACGGGAACACATGGCGTGCGACTTTTGGGTGGCACACTCGAACTTCATTTTGAACTCGAACAGACAATTGCGAGATTCCATGGCCGAGATGATGCCATTGTTTTTTCCAGTGGGTATGTCACCAATCTGGCAACGATCTCGACCCTTGTTGGCAAGGGTGATTGGGTTCTTTCCGACAAATGGAACCATGCGAGTATCGTCGATGGCTGTTCGCTCGCTCGCGGTAATCTCGTGCGCTTCCGCCATAATGATATGGTGGACCTCGAGCGCAGGCTGCAGCAAACCCCGATCGAAGATGGGAAACTTGTCGTTGCCGATGCCGTCTTCAGTATGGATGGCGACATCTTCCCCTTACCGGAGGCTGTCGACCTCTGTCGGAAATACAATGCCCGCCTCATGATCGATGAAGCCCACAGTCTGGGTGTTCTGGGTGCGACCGGACATGGCATCGAAGAATACTTCGACATGCCCGGCGCCATCGACGTCAAAATGGGAACTTTGAGCAAGACGATTCCCGGAATTGGCGGTTACATCACCGGTGACCAGGAGCTCATTACCTTCCTCAAACATGCGGCTCGCGGTTTCATTTTCTCGGCAGCACTTCCTCCTGCTGTGGCTGCGGCTTGCAAAGCCGGATTCGAAATCATCGAAACCGAAGGTGTCGAGCGCAACCGTATCCTCACCCGCAATGTAGATCATTTCCTGGGTGGGCTGAAACGACTTGGTTTCGATACAGGCGTCAGCGTGACTCCCATCGTACCAATCATGACCTATGATGATAACAAGGCCATGATCATGACCAAGTACTGCCAGGATAATGGGATTTTTGTGTTGCCCGTCCTCTCTCCCGCCGTTCCTCCTGGCATGAGCAGATTGCGGGCCAATGTCACTGCAGCACACACCATTGCAGATATCGACTACGCCCTTGAGGTATTTGAGGGAGCGGGTAAACTGGTCGGGATTATCTAGGCGCCATTTTTTGAAACCAATTCTAAACGCCTGCGGATCCAAGAGATCTCGCGGGCGTTTGTGTTTTCGAGTCTACTTAAGGCGCATGCCAAGAGATAATGATCCAATGATTGGGTCAGGCAACTCCAGAAAAATAACTATCACAGAAACATAAATGAGCCACGGTCTGTTTCTAGACTTCACTACCGGACACTTTTCCATTGTGTCACCCTGAACGGGTCAAGCACACAACTCACATGATCACGAAACACCAGTGAAGGGTCTCGCGGCATGTGAATCGCCAGACTCTTCGCTAAAGTCGGCCTCATGAAGGATGTTTCAGCACCAAAGTCCGTGTCTTTTGATGTGTGCCGGCTTCGAAAACCCGCTCAGACCTGTCCTGAGTGAAATCGAAGGAAAGGCAGGTGATAGAAGTGTCCGGTAGAGAATTCTAGACTTTTGGCGTAGTTACTACCCCTTTCCACTCAGAGAGGTAAAGAAATGTCCCGTTTTATGTTTAGTATCGTAATTCTTTTGTTTCTTGCCATTATTTTTACGCCAGTGGCCGGCCAATTGCTGGCCGCCGACTCCTCATTACCCGAGCCGGCGATTCACCTGAAACAGTACTCCTTTGATCCGTTGGCAGTGGAACCACAACTGGCAGCCAGTATGAAGACATCGATGTCAGGTGGAGAAACCTTCACTGCACTTGTGCAGTTCTCGGGACCGGTTCACGCCAACTGGAAGGAACAGGTCGAGTCAGCGGGAGTTCGTCTGTATGGGTATATTCCAGATTATGCTTTTATTGCACGCACAGATTACTCTGCAGCCGAGTCGATCCGTAGTCTGCCTTTCATTCGTTGGGTTGGAGGATATCACCCCGCCTATGCGATAGATCGCGAACTCATCAGCGTACAAGCTGCAGCGCAAGGCGCTGATGATACCTTGTCGGTGAAGACGCTGCCAAATACCGATCTGGATGCTTTAGCCACTACCATCGATTCGTTGGGGGGTTCGGTGCTTGGGCAAAGTAAAAACGGAATCGCCGGTTATCTCCGGATTGAGCTTCCATCTACCCGGTTGTTTGATCTAGCTCGCCAAGATGGTGTGCTGTGGGTGGAACGTTATTTCGAACCGAGTCTTTTGAATGACAAAGGTGGCGGCGGCATCATGCGTGCTGACGAGATCCGCCAAAACTTTGGGCTGTTCGGCGCGGGCCAGACGGTTGCTGTAGCCGATTCCGGTTTAGATATCGGGGCAACGAATGGGATTCACCCAGATTTTCAGAACAAAGTAGTGGCTGCATATTGCTTGGGACGTCCCGATCCCTGTCATTGGTCTGATCCTGATGGGCATGGTACACATGTTTCAGGATCCGTGACCGGCAGTGGCGCCGCATCTGGCGCTAATCTCGGAGGACACCAGTACAATGGCAGTGGCGCCGGGGGTAGCACCTGAAGCAAAGCTGGTTATACAGAGTCTGGCCGATGCTGAGGGTGGTTTAGGTGGCATTCCTAACGATTCTGGCGATCTGATGCGCCAAGCCTATAATGATGGGGCTCGTGTACATAACGATTCTTGGGGAGGTCAAACAGGAGGTTCGAACGAAGCACCAGAATATGGCGGCTATGCCCTCGACAGCCACCAGGTCGATGCGGCGGCTTGGGAATATAAAGATATGCTCATTCTATTTGCCGCTGGGAATCAAGGCGAAGATAAAGATGGGGATGGCTTTGTTAATCCCGATTCGATTGGAAGTCCGGGTACGGCAAAGAATGTCATGACTGTGGGCGCTTCAGAGAACAATCGCCCGCAGTTGAACTATGCCTGGGGTGACTGGTGGCCATCTGATTTTCCGGCCAATCCTATCTATAGTGACCGCGTATCAGACAACCCAAATGGTCTAGCTGCATTCTCTAGTCGCGGCCCCACCGACGATAGTCGCATCTAGCCAGATGTGGTAGCACCTGGTTCACGCGTTATATCAGCAAGAAGTCAACATCCCGATGTGCAAGTCGATTCGACTGACGCAACCAATAATAACCATTACAAGTTCTCAGATGGCACGAGCATGGCCACTCCACTGACCACAGGGGCAGCCGCCATCGTCCGTGAATGGCTGTCTCGTATAAGGGGTATGGCCAATCCCAGTGGGGCGTTGATGAAAGCGATGTTTATCAATGGTGCTGCAGACATGAAACCTGGCCAGTATGGAAACGATGTCCCGGCCTTTCGCCCTAACATCCATACCGGGTGGGGGCGCGTTGAACCTAGTGCAGAGCCTTAATCCCGGGGGAGGCCAACAGCTGTGGATCAAAGATGAAGCCAGTGGTACAACGACCGGAGGAAGTCGCAGCTATCAACTGTCAATCAGTTCTAATCAAGTGGTCCGTGAACGTACCGACTCAGGGTCTGTTCATGGCACACAGTTACTTTCAGCAGAAGTTGGGGTGGCAAATCCAACCGGCACGAACATCATCCAAAATGGTGGTTTCGAAAGCTCGGGTGCTTGGGTCATGGAGAGTTTTGAACGTACCGATTACATATCACACAGTGGCGCCTGGTCTGCCGGGTCGTTCTTTGCGACAGATGGCTATTTCTATCAGGAAGTCGATGTGCCGGCTAACGCAACATCTGCCATCCTCAGCTACTATTGGTTAAATGAGGATGGTGACCAGGGATTCGATCAATTACAAGTTGGCATTTACGATGAGTTTTTCGAATTCATAGCTGCAGGGCCGGCACATGGTTCAGAGGATGACTCATGGCACTTCAGTTCGCTCAATTTTTCAGATATCCTTGATGACATCCGTGGTGAGACAATTTACGTTCTCTTCGATGTTACTCAAGATGCAGTTGAGCCAGATGCTGTGTTCTACGTCGATGATGTTGTTTTTGATGTCGAGACAGGAGGCGGGAACCCCACACCTACGGCCACTGTACCACCAGGACCTACGCCAACGCCGACCCGACCTTCAGGGCCAACGCCCACCCCGACCACACCACCAGGCGGTAGCGGCGGCACCTTCCGAATCACTCTGGTATGGACCGATTACCCCGGTGAGGTCGAAGCAGCCAGAACACTGGTCAATGATCTTGACCTCGAAGTCATCGCTCCCGACGGCAGCCGTTTTGTCGGGAATCAGGGTACCTATAGAGGTGGCCATTGTCTGCGCGGTAGCAAATGGGATGCTTGCAACAATGTCGAAGGGATTATCATTCCGAATGCATCGCATGGAACCTACACAGTTGTGATACACGGCGCCAACATCCCTCAAGGTCCGCAACCCTTTGCCTTGGCAGCATCAGGTGATGGCTTGCGGGAAGGCGGTGGATCGAACCAGACGCCTACACCACCAGGTGGTATACCGCTATTCTTACCCGTGATACTGACAAATTAACACACCATAAACTCGCTTTATAAAGTTTACAAAAGACGAGTTTGCCTGTTATGTTATAGATGACTCCCCTGAAAAAAGGTCTAAACAAGCAGTGAAGGCCGAGACAACAGCAAAAACGATGAGGTTTGGACGCGCTTTTCCTCGTGAAACCCTATGTTTTCCTCTGCGATCTCTGCGTCCTTTGCGGTTACTAGGCTTTTTTCAGTGGACTCATAGATAGTAGCTGAAAACTCTGAAAAACTTTCTTGAGTCATTTTTTTTGCCCCCGTTTACACAGGTGTGAATGAGCAAAACCCCTGTATACGGGGGAGCTGAATAGCCGTTTTAGACTTATCCAGAGTTTTCAGGATGGTAGAGAAAATCTAACCAGCGTTGCTTGAACAATTTCATAATAGATTTTTCAGGGAGTTAAGCATGAAGGCCAAACGCTACATGCCGTTGCTTGTATTGTTACTGATTCTCGCCGGACTGGGGCTGCAGCCGGTCGTAATTGGCGCGCCCATCGAACCGCATGACCTGCTCCTTCCCGAAAGACTGCATCCGGCCAGCGTTCAGGTCAGCACCACACTTGACGCCGTAGCCGACGCCACGGTATACAGCGCGACGCCAGGCTCTAACTTCGGTGGGGATGATACGTTGGTGGTGTCCTATGCCAGTATCGACCCGCCTGCTCAGGAGGCGGTGAGCCTGGTCAAGTTCGATCTATCCTCTCTTCCCGCCGGCGCCGTCATTGATTCGGCCCAACTGCAACTCTATCTTAGCGGCAGCGCCGGCGCGAGTTCCGTGTCGATCGCCGCCTTTTTTGTGACCAGCGGCTGGTCGGAGTATGACGTCACTTGGAATACCTTCCCAACGGCCAATCCTATTGGTGTCAATGCGAGTATCGACACCGGGGCGGGGTACAAATCGTGGATGGTCACAGGGTATGCGCAGTCGTGGTTAGAAGGCGCCAATAACGGCTTGTTCCTGCGCGGCCCTAGCATCTTCTTCAACCGGACCTTCTACAGCCGAGAGGCGGGGGTCGCCCCGCGTTTGGTGATCGATTATCACATTTCTTGCCCTGCCGATGGATTCGAGCCCAATGATAGCTTCGAGCAAGCGGCGGAGGGGGCCTGGATCAACACCGGAGTTCAGAACACGGCCTATATTTGCCCCAGCGGCGACGATGATTACTTTGCGTTCAACGCCACAGACGGCCAGCAGATAACACTTGATCTCTATGATCTACCTGCTGATTTCGATCTGGAGTTGTACGATCCCGATCAGAGCTCTGTTCTTCTTTCGAATAATGGTGGGACCACGTCCGAGCAGATCGTATACACAGCTCAACAGTCGGGTAGGTGGTACGCATATGTCTATGGCTACAGCGGCGCGTTCAACGCCGAGGCGCCTTACCATCTGCGACTAAGTCTGAGCGCCACAGCCACGCCGACCCATACACCTACGTTCACGCCCACCGCCACACCCACCTCTACGCATACCCCTACGGCCACGCCCAGCTGGACGTCCACAACCGCCCCAACGGTGACAATGAGCCTTTGCGCCGCAGCCGATAGCATGGTCACTGACGCCAACCCAGGCGGGAACTACGGCGCAGATGTCGATCTGCGGGTGGGCTAC
>PIVW01000141.1 GCA_003353825.1 Chloroflexota bacterium | reverse complement strand
AGTGTACGCAATTCCACCCAGGCGTCACGCTTGGGGCCTTGCTCCTTGAAGAGACGATTGGCCGTATCCCAGAGGTATTCATTGGCATGAATGAAGTCCAAGATGAGGGTGAACTCTGGGAAGTGTCGTCTGACCCGTTTCTGCAAAGCCTCGGCTCCATCCGTCAAGGCCACCCGCTCGGCAATGTGTTCGCCATCCCGTTTGCCAACCCGTGTAGCCAAACGTTCAAGGGCGCTATCTTTGCCTTCTAAGGTAGCCCACAGCTCTTTGTTCTGGGGTTTTGAACGTTTTGAGCCCTTGTCTGCACTCGCTTCTGCTTCCTTTTTGTGAAAGAGGCTGGCTACCACCTCTTCTGGCCGACGCTCATTGCTCTCGATCGTGTAGACGCTTGATACTATCGCTTCCTTCTTCTTACTGCGTTTTTCTCCTTTTCCCAGTCGCACCTTGGATACCGCTGCTGTTTCCTTCACCAGCGGCACACCCTTGCCATCGGCCTGGATCACCATTATCGAGCCTTCTTCCTCCGCCTTGGGTGCTGCTTTCTGTTCATAGTATGCCTCCACATCACTTGCATCTTCCTCCACCATCTCTTGCACTGCATTCTTACCCAACTTTTGCCCCATCAGGTATTGAAGCATGTTCACCACTTTCTCGTACGCCACCTCCACACCCAGGTATTCCGCCATCTCCCGTAGCAAATCCGAATAACAATCCTCTCCCAAACTTAACGCTTCATCCAGCGGGTACTCACCCCCTGCTCCCTCCTTGTAAAAATAGGGCCTCCTGAAGGGGAGCTTGCCGAATACCGATTTGTAGTCCCGTTTCTTCTCTGAATGGTACGGTATTTCCTCACCCTTTTTGTTCTTTATTGCCGTGTGGGGATAATTCTCCGCTCGCATTATCAAAAACAATAACATCAGTCTATATCCCATTTCCAGTAATTGCTTGAATAGGCTCCGCTCTACTTCATAGGCTGTCTCTTCTTCGCTGCTCTTTACATACTTCAACATCGATTCGAACTCTTGGCGAATCTCTTGTACAATCTTTTCTGAGTTGGATGACATAGCTTCTCTCCTGGTTTGTTTGTAGGTCGGTTGTTTTGACACCTTCAGTTTACCAGATATGCTGTGTCTCCAACTCATTTAGGACACACCCTTCTCCTTTTCTCTCCATCATCTGTGTCGATGTCGGGATATGGCATACTCCACTGCTGCTAAAACCCCCTCCACATCTCGATCGAAGTTCCATTCGGAGACGATCTCCAGAGACTTTTGTCCCATCTGCCGCGCTCGCTCCCGGTTCGCTGCCAATTCCCGGATATGCCGGGCAATCATCTCAATGTCTCCCACTTCGACGACAAAACCGTTGATGCCTTCATGTACCAGATCTTTCACCGTACCCACGACATCCGTACAGATGATTGGCATGGCGAAATTCATCATTTCGTTCAGAGTCTTTGGCGATGGGTCGTATTCAGAAAGAACGACACCTAGGTCGGCTACGACATAGTACCTACTTATTTCTTTCTGGTTTATAAAACCTAACAGGTGGACATTCATGAGAAGATTATCTCTAATAAAGCGTTCCACTGGTTCTGAATCAACCTTACTACCTATCAAAAGTACCGTTATATTCCCGTAGCCCTCGTCTTGCAGTTTCTTAACAGCTGCAAGCAAGTCAAGCTGCCTCTTTCGTTGCGTAATGTGCGCAACGGATATGATCACGAAACCAGTGGGAGTGATATTCAATTCGGATCGTATTTCTTCTGCATGACTCGACCAATACTCCCTTTCTCTCTGATAATACGCATTATCAACTGCACATGGGGCCAGGAAAAGCCCATGGTTGCTCACCTTGTAGTGTTTGCAATAATCTACATTTCCAGTGCAACTGTACAGAACACTATCATAGAAACTCAGGATATGTGGTACCACCAGTTCTTTAACCTGCGGTCTCAAACCTGATTGGTTAGGGCGCAAGTTAGCTTCTCCTCGAAAGACAATCGGCGTTCGACTTAGTTTAGCTGCAAAAAACATCATCCATGCCGTTGCTGTATCGTACCCATGTATTATCACAGCATCATAGCGGTTTCGCCACAGATCGGAGATTACACCTGGGTTAATCCGGCGCCAAAATCCCCCCGTCAAAGGATTCCGCCATGTTCGATTCCTGAGAAACTTAGCGGTATATCCATCCAATAGCGGTACCCGCCAATCAGCCTCAAATCTATCACCGTATAGTACTGTGAGCTCAATGCGTAGGTGGGCAGATAGAAGCTTCCACAAAGGAGCCTGATAAATTATGGGGTTAAGTGCAAATACTGCCAATCGATAGGGCTTATTTTTCATATATCTCGCTCGTTTCTCTAACGCAATAGGTTTTCATAGACCCTCGCAAGTTGCTCCCCCTGAATAACGGCATTGAACTGGGCTTCAATATGCCTGCGCCCGGCCGTTACCATCATATGCCAGGCATGAGGATTGTCAATATACCAAGTTAGATGTTGCACCAGGCCCTCAACATCTCGCTCCTCGGCGAGTAAGCCAGTCTCGCTGTGTCTGATAATCCCTGGAATATCACAGTGTGTAGTGCTAACAATAGGCATACCCGTGGCGATCATTTCAATAATGGTGACAGGAGCTCCGCCCTCAGTATCGCCATCGGCGGCGGAAATACTAGGAGAAAGAAAAATGTGGTGTCGGTAGGCCTCATCAAACAGAATTGGGATCGGCTGAAATCCGAGCATTTTTGTACATTTAAGCAAATCGTATTGGTCCAGCACGGTCAAGATTTTTGTCTTTTCACGTTGGCTGCTGCGAGAATCATTCGCATCTCCGACAATGGTGATGCCTAGCTCCAGGTTTGGATGATTGCGCTGCAATACACCAAGCGCCTCTAAAGCATAGGGAATGCCCTTCTTCTCTCGGAATGAAGCTGCGATTAGCACGCGCAGAGGCTCGCCAGGATGCCAAACGCGAGGCACAAAGGTAATGGCATCGACACACACACCTATATGATGAACTAATACTTTCTCCTTCGGACAGCCCAATTCGGCCAAACATTTAGCCATGTGAGTACCTTCGCACAAGACTTTATCGATGTGTGTAAACAATTCCCGATATCTCTTTTGCCAGACAGGACGGGCGCGGGGCAACCACGTAACATCAAGGCCGTAAAACGTAACAACATGCTTAAGACCGCATGCTTGGGCCGCACCAATATCATACCAACCGGTGCCACCAAAGTGGGAGTGCAAGATATCGGCTTTGCTCTCACGAGCAACATGCAACAAATATTTTCCGGTGGCAGGGATACCTAGACGTTGGAGTACACGGATCAAATTGAACTTCCATTGAACATTACCCGTGACATTATGCAGATTAGAAATGGCGAACTGTTCCAAGTTTTCCGTTTTGTGGCAAACGACATAACTTTCTATCTGTTTTGGGAGATAGGACACCTGGTTGTATAGCCAACCCTCAGTCATGGGCAACCAGACTGGCACACTGTGAACGATCTTAGCCATACCATCCTTTCTCTATCAGTTTGCAGGGTACCCCTGCGTATAGCGCATTTGCCCCTAGCTTTCCCTTGACGACGGAACCGGCAGCAATGACTACATTATCCTCGATTTCAGTTCCCGGTAGAATTGTGCAATTTGCTCCAATGAAGATGTTGTCACCGATAATGACATCTTTCGTAAGGTACGTATCTATAACCTTATCTCCCTGTGCATAGTGGTTTGAGAAAGCAAAAATTCTAGTGCCGGGACCTATGGCGACATCGTTACCAATCAACACCTTACCCTGACAGACGTTAACATAGCAAAAGGCCCCTAGGTGCGAACGACTGCCTAGAATAAATTTCCCATTAGTGTTGAGAATGTAACAGCCATGATAAAGTGCACTTCCAAGCCCCAACTGGGCATTACTCCGACTTCTAATGAAAACATGGGTATCAATGTGACATTGCGTGCGGTATAGCCACCTTCTTAATATCGAAGCGGGAATAGAAGTATTTCCTCTAATAGCATTTGCAAATAGCTGCCAGAAGAAACTCGTGATTTCTGAGACAATGAAAATACCGGAGTGACCTTTCATATCTACTTTCAACACTCCCACAAAGCCATCAAATAATGCAAGGGAAGTTGACACACTGTGAAACCGCCTGTTCAGCTTTTGGGCATCCGTCAACCCCGTTGCGTACTGGGTGCCGATGACTGACGTACCAAACGCCCAATGTTACACCCAGTTCAGAACGGGACCAGGACGTGTCACGCTTCTTCTCAGGTTCAACCATCACTGGGTATCGCAGAAACACGGGGACAGACCCGGGAATGACGACCGGTTTGTTATATCCATTTGTATCACACCACTGGTCCCAGTATACAGCCGTGCGTCGTCGCTGATCGTTATAGGTATCAACTTTGCACAGTTGGTTGATACCCAACGCCGCAATCGGTGCCGCCATTCTACGCCCGTAATACGACGGATGAATACCCTGCTCGTCTTCCTTACTAGTGGAGATCAATCTCTTCGAGCCATACCGCAATGCCATGAGATCACCCTTCCACCACCGCTGAGAATCCTTGAATTGATAGTAATTCAAGATCACATTGGTAAGTTGATAATCGATCCATTTGGCATTGGGCAGCGGCCATCGTTGGTAGACCTCACTCAGTCGTGTAGCCAAAGACAAGTCATTCGTCCAAGCCATCCCCCCTTGCACAGTATTTAGCACTTTTGACTGCTCGCTACTGGTGAAGGCAATATCTCCCAGATTGCCGATCTTGCGCCCTCGAAAAAGTGCTCCTGTTGATTGGCTACAGTCCTCAATAACGGCTAACCCGTTAGCCCGTGCAATCTCAATGGTTTCTACATAGTCTCGACATACCAGACCGTACAAGTGATGCAATAAAATCACTCGTGTGCGAGATGTGATTTTATTGGCAATATGCTTGGCATCCAGTCCGTAAGTTTCTACCTCGATATCACTGAACACAACCTTGATACCGGCAAACTGGAAGGCATTAGGCACTACCACACAAGTGTATCCAGGCATGATGACTTCATCGCCAGGCTGAAGCCCAAGAGCTTGAATGCATGCACTAAGCGCCTCACGTCCGCTCATGAACGCAAAGGCTTGTAGTGAGCCGTTCCATTGAGCAAACTCCAACTCATATCTGGTAGTTTCCTCCTCCTGCCAACAGCTAGGGTCATTTAACAACTGATGAGCCAGAACAACGTCATCCATATCCAGTGTCATTGAGGCAAGGGAGGGTGTTACTATTGGCTGGCGAGACACCAAACGCGCAATATTTCGCACCTGATTACGTCCAACGCGAGCAAACTCTTTGGTAATATCGAATATGCTCATATTATCTAAGAACAACCCGCCTTACAGCAGCAGTAACATCTGTGACATCCTCTTCAGTCAATTTGGCCGATATGGGCAGACTTACCGTTCGACGCCCAACACTCATGGCGTTAGGAAAATCCTCTGGTCTCCAACCAAATCGATCCTGATAATAAGGGTGTTCAGGAATACTAAGGTAATGTACACCGACACCGATATTATGAAACGCCATCGCCTCAAGAAATTCGTTCCGACTAATGCCGGTTTGTTCCTCATCCACCAAAATTGTATAAAGGTGATAAGCGTGTCGTGTATCCGGTTCAGGCTCTGCAGGTATACCGACAGGCAAATCGGAAAACGCTTCTTGATAACGATTCCACATCAATTGACGACGTTTCCAGAAATCCTCTACACGCCGCAATTGATGAATTCCTATAGCGGCCTGAATATCCATCATGTTGTATTTGAAGCCCGCCTCAACAACATAATAATGTTTGTAGCCTTTATCGCTAAAGCGCTTCCATGCATCCCTACTCATTCCATGCAGTCCTAACACCTTTATCCGAGCCGCATCTTCTTCATTTTCAGCAAGAACCATTCCCCCCTCGCCTGTAACGATATTCTTAGTGACATAAAAGCTAAAGCAACCAAAGTGTCCCATCGTACCAGCCCTTTGACCATGGTACTCTGTTTCAATTGCATGAGCGCAATCCTCAATAATCTTAAGGTCGTACTCACGGCTCATTGCTAATAACGAATCCATATCACACGATCTGCCCGCAAAATGTATGGGAAGGATTGCGCGTGTTTTCCTTGTTGCTTTTGCCGCAACCTCAGTTGGAGCAAGATTCATGGTAACAGGATCGATATCGGCCAAGACTGGTGTGGCTCCTGCATGAATAATGGCGTTTATTGTCGCACAGAATGTCATTGGAGATGTAATGACTTCGTCTCCTGGTTGAATTCCAGCAGCCAACACACTCAAATGGAGCGCAGCTGTACAGGAATTTAGAGCTACTGCTTGTGATACACCTTTGTAAGCCGCAAACTCTTGTTCGAATTGAGCCACCCTCGGCCCAGTTCCAAGCCAATTACTGCGTAGTGTGGCAACAACCTCATTGATCTCGGGATCTCCAATGAATGGAGAACCAAAAATCAAGAACCTATCTTTTGTCCTTACGCTCTCTATCATGGAAAAGTCTCCTGCTGCCGATTGGCTGAGTCAATCTGCATGTCGAAATGTGATAATGAGAGTCAATCACCGCAATTAGCCAGCAATCCTTGAGTTTCTAAATTCTCTAGCCCTTTTTGAGGAAGCTCATAATCAGGATCAACGAAAAGAGCCCGTCGATAATAATTCGCTGCCTCACAATGCTGAGCCAACTCATCGAACGTACGGCCGTAGTGATACAAATACCATTTATTCTGCGGTTTCAACGACACCGCTTCCGCAAACATTAGTAGCGCTGCCTGCAGATTCGACAGTTGCAAATGCGCCAATCCCGAAACAAAATAGAATTGGGCATTGTTCGGTCTTAATTGTATGGCCTGGTTATAGGCTGCCAACGCAGCGCTGGGATCGCCCAGCAGGCGCAATGTTTCCCCCAATTCAAAATGAACATAGGGACTTTGTGAGAAACGACTTACAGCTGTTTGTGCCGTGCGCAGAGCATCTGCATGCAAATCAGCACCTCGTTGTGCCCTGACCAATGCCAGGATGTTTCTGCGCCCAATTGACCTTTTTTCCGGTGTGAGATCCACAGCCCGCTTCAAATGACGAACTGCTACGCCGGTATCTTTCAGTTCCCATAATAGCATCCCCAATTCATAGTGCGCCTCATGATCGTCTGGTGAGCGCACCAATGCGGCCTCATAAGCAATCACTGCTGCATGCATATCGCCTTGGCCCTCATAAGCACGCCCTAGACCTCGCCAAGCAATTGCCGAATTTGGCGCTATTTGCGTGGCAACCTGGTAAGATGCCAACGCCTCCTCGTATGCCTCTTGCTTCAATTTTTGGTTACCGCGATTATCCAACAGCTGATCTGCATCTACCACTCTGCTCAGAGTAAGAGCGGCTGATTCCAGTTGGTCGACTTGAATCTCTGCTAGCCCCAAGTAAACAAAGAAAAAGGGATCTGCTGATCCTTGATCTATCGCTCTTCGCCAGATGGTGATTGCGGCGTCCACATCGTCTCGTTTCTGCAGGTACACTCCGAGTTGACGAATTAAGGGAATGCTCATGGTTTTGCTGGTTTGTGAGGAAGTAAAGCAATAATCCCACCAATCTGGTATTGAGTGTTTGTCAGTAAGTGCTTTGCTATTTACATTTACTGTTGCAAGGATGTTAGCACAGCCAGTATGAGCAATGCTGGGCCAAGAAGTCACAAGTGCAAGGATGCACACCAGAGGCACAACACCCCACTTGACCATTGCCACTAGAAAGCCGTTGCGATGTCGGATACCCACTCCTGATTCTCCCGATACCATACCACCAAACGTTGGACACCACCAGTTGTCGCCATCTGAGGTCACCAGCTCAGCAAACGTTCTGCTTTGCCGATATCTGCCCATGTGGCCAGCACATCGGCAGCATAGCGGGGTTTAAATCCCAGTTTTGCTTTCCTGCCTACCAACTCCTCCACCCGGTGGATAGCATCCATAAGCACCACTGATGTATCTGAACCCAGGTTGATTACCTCGTATCCTAATGGCTTCAAACCGGCAATCGTACAAAGAGCGATGTCGTCCACGTAGGCAAAGTCCCGCGACTGCTGTCCGTCATCGAACATAGTCACCGGCCATCCCTCGCTCATCCACTGCACCATGCGAAAGGGCATCATGTCGGGCACTCCCGCTGGGCCGTAAACCGTGAAATGGCTAAAAACAGTTACGTCAATTGCCATATAGGTAATGATACGTGTAACACAGCGACTCGGCTGCTGTCCTGGAGGCCGCATCGAGCGAGATCGGGCGGTTCGTATTCGCATCCTCTCGCCAGAGCAACGCCGGATTGTTGCCGTAGAGGCTGGATGAAGAAGGTAATACAAACTTCTTCACCTCGAACTCCCGGCTCAACTCCAATAAATTCAGTGTGCCGGTGGTGTTGGTCTCAAAGCAAACCCAGGGGGTTTCCACTGAGTAGCGCATGCCAGCCCGGGCCGCCAGGTTGATCACGGCATCGAACGCCTTTTCTTTAGCTTCCCACAGTTGTTTCAATGCAGGCCAATACCTGATGTCTAACTGCTGGAAGTCGAAGCCAGGCTTAACCTCCAATTGCTCCAGCAGCCACTGCTTCAGGCGCACGTCGTAGGCGTCGTTCATGTTGTCGACGCCGATCACGGTGTGGCCATCGCTCAACAGAAATTCTGCGACTTTCGATGCGATGAATCCGGCCACGTCGATGACGAGATACGTTGCCAAAGAAATTCCTCCTATTCAGGATTATGCTGGTGTTCGCCAAGCTGAGACCGGCAGCCGTCCCAATAGTTGCGGGTGGTCCAGTAGACTTACAACTTGGCCACTGCGCCTGCAGGCCTGAAGGGCGTCCCTTCACTCTGCGGTAGCACTGCTGCGTTCGTTGAATTCGAGGGTGGGTTCGATAGAGAGAGTGATGACTGAGCCTGGATGATGTTTGGAGACGAAAGCTTTGGTCGAGCCAGCCACCGGCCAGGTCGATGCGGTAGGGCAGTTGGTCAATCTCGCGCAGATCGGTGGTGGAACGGGGGAGGAGCCCGTCATGAGGTGTGCGCTGCAGCACCGCGTACTCGATGCCCAGGCTCTGCACCAGTTTGCGCTTGTCAGGGGTGTTGCCATCCTCGTTCACCACAAAAATGTCGGGCTGGATGGCACGTAGTTCCGGTTCGAAGTCGAGATAACCACAGCCAGTGGAGATCAGGGCTTGATGCACGCAACCCACATTTTGCACCATGAAGCAACGCTCTGCTTCTGTGTTGGTGGGCGGGCGGCCTTTGAGGTCGTAGACGGTACGGTCGGTGACGATCATCACGCAATCGGCAGCGGAGAGGGCGGCATCTAGGTCGGATGCTGCAGGTAGCTTGAGAAACAAGGATGATGGAATCAGTAAACGCCAGACTCCAACATATCACTCACTTTTTCAAAGATGTCTTTTGCAAAGCCATAAAAGACGCTGGCATCTTCCACAGTGGGGTCGCCATCAGGCAGTAGGCCAAGCTCACCAGGATATCTTGAGCTAATATACAGCTCGTTCAGCTTTCTTATCACTTCCAAATCGACGTCAAATTCCAAACAATGCTTAACAGTCTCGTACAGATTGATCAAATCATGGGTTCTGATAAATCCCATCTCAAATTCTTCGATAATTGCTTTGAAGCTTTTTTCTACCGCCTGTTGCGCGTGGAAAGAAACGATGCTTGTCAAAAAATCATCGCCGATTATTTTTTTGCAACTTTCAACGTCCTTTCTTGCCAACGTAAGCCATTCACGGGTTACCGGCTTCATATAACACGCTACCTCTTTCCAGTAACTCCCTTGAGAACATACTCCCCAGCGCATTGAATTTTTGATACATTGGTTTGGTGTGTACGATTAAGTCAATCGATATGTTCTTGTTCAGTTCCCACAAGGCATTTCTGACCAACAGCTTGTTTGCCATATTTTCTTGGAAATTTTGGGGCATCTTTTCTGTATTCAGAACAACCAGCAGATCAATATCACTATCCGTATCTGGTGCGCCGTAAGCGTGAGAGCCGAAGAGAATGACTTTATATGGGTGAAGTGTTCTTAGCTTTTCTACAATGAGCGGAATATCGATCCTTTTTGAATCATCCATCAGGCATCAACCTCCATATATCTCACAGATGTTGTGAGTCATATTCTACCCCACCACATGCCTGATGCCAACTACACACCCGGTAAAACCAGCGAGCCCGGTCCAGTCGTAGGCACTGTGGTTGGTGACGATTAGCAGATAATCGGCGGCGGAGAAAGCGGCATCCAGGTTGGGTTCAGAGACAAAGGCGTGGCCGTTGTAATAGAAGTCAGGCACAAAGGGATCGTGGTAGCGTACAGCAGCGCCCTTTTGGCTCAACAGTTCGATGATGTCCAACGCCGGTGATTCACGCACGTCGTCAATGTCTTTCTTGTAGGCTTTACCGCCCAGCACCAACACCTCGCTGCCCTTTAAGGGCTTGCCATGGTCGTTCAGGGCGCCCTGCACCGCGTCCTGAGCCAAGTCGAAGGGCCTTGTCCACCCAGTAATAAGGCATTTCGGTGTTGATCTCGCCCGCCAGTTGCACAAAGCAGGCGTTGTAAGTCAGCGTCTTCAGCTTCCAGGAAAGATAATGCGGGTCCAGGGGGATGCAATGGCCACCCATGCCCGGTCCCGGCGTGAACTTCATGAGGCCATAGGCCTGTCCTGAGCGGCGGCCAGAGGTCGCTTGTCAAAGGGGCTTGGTGGCGGCGGCATCGATCACCTCCCAGGCGTCCAGGCACAGTTTATCGCACATGAGCATCACTTCGTTGACCAGGGCGATATTCACCGCCCGGAAGGTGTTCTCCAGCAGCTTGCTCATCTCCGCTGCCGCTGGCGATGACACCGGCGCCACCCGGTCGATGGCCTGGTTGTACAGCGCCGTGGCTATGTCCAGGCAATCGGGCATGACGCCGCCCACCACTTTCGGCGCATTCTCCACCGTCCAATCGTTGCGGCCGGGGTCGATGCGCTCCGGCGAGAAGGCCAGGAAGAAATCGTGACCAGGTGACGGGGTGATCGGGTGCTTGTCCCTCCCCTTGTCTCCTTGTCTCTTGGTCCCATTAGCATGGGCAAGAGCAATTCCTCGGTCGCGCCGGGATAGGTGGTCGATTCCAGCACGACAATCATGCCAGCGTGCATGTTGGCGGCAATCGATTCGCCCGCTGCAATCAGAAAGCGCACGTCGGGGTCGCGGGTCTTGTTCAGGGGCGTGGGCACGCAGGAGCCTAAGGCCACATAGAGTTTGTCGCCGAGAGCGGCGGCACGCTATGGATCGTTGGGGTAGAATTTCATGACTGCAGGTTACAGAACCGCAGATTGTGTTTGATTTTTGAACAACAGATTTCGCTTAATTTCCTAACCACAGATATCATAGACATGTGCTAAGCGACGACCGGAGGTCGTTTGCCGAAGTATTTCACGGATTATTGCCCTCCTATCTGCGCAAGTCGTGTCATCTGAAGTTTGTCTCCGATGATGATAATGCCTCTGTTGCGGCAGAAAGTGTTACTGGGGCCGAACTTGTTCATGATGGACGCCGTGCCGTGATATGAATGCCATTCTCGATCGCTTGCTCCGCCACCAGCACCAGGTATCCGCCCCCACCCGCGCCGGAGAGTTTCCAGCCCAAAGCCCACTCGCAATAAGTCTCGATCAGCTCGGTAATGGTCGAGTTGAGCATGTGAGGGAACATGGTGATTTGCGCTTCGAAAGAGCAGCGCATGGCCGTGCCAAAACCGACAGCACCTTTATTCATAAGCGCCTGCCAGCAGTCGGTGGCGGCATCGGCTAGGGTTTGCGCTCTATCAGCGGTGATATATGTTTCGCTAAGGACGTTGTAGCCGTCGTAACGGGGACCCAAGGGTATCAAGTAGAGCAATTTCTCTACAAAACGTAGCTTACTCTCGTCGGGCAGATGCTCGATGTGATGGGGCCAGTAGTCGCCGTTATAGTCGGAGCGGGACAGGCCGGGGAAGACCAGGCCGATCGTGTCCTGAGCCCCGGAGATCTCCTCGGTCCCGGGCGGATTGTCACAGCAGAAGAGCATGTAGGCCAGCTTGTGGGGATCCTCCACGGGTAAAC
>PIVW01000649.1 GCA_003353825.1 Chloroflexota bacterium | reverse complement strand
AGAATCAATGTGGTGAGGTACTAGGACACACCCAAATGAGATTTAGAGCAATCTCCGAATTATTGGCCCTTGCTTTAGTGCTTACTAATAACGATGGCTAGAAGACGGTCGGAGAGGCCAGACAGATAGATAGATAGATAGATAGATAGATAGATAGATAGATAGATAGATAGATAGATAGATAGCGGATCGGATGATTACACTACTGTGTTACTCTCGTGTCCACGCTTTGCGTCGCTTTCCGCAGAATTGCGACGCAGAGCGTCAAGAACTGCATCCCGCCGGTCTCCGGCAATATGAGGCAGACTCAGTGTGAGTACGGATTGGCTGGAAAGACCCGTATTCTCTAGAGTTTGTCCGCCTGAACCACGGTCTATTCGCCTTCTCCCCGACAAGCTGCTAGAATAAGTTGGAGGGGATTTCTCTCCGAGTTCTCAATCTCCAATCTCTTTCCCAATCTCCAGCACTAATAGTTTTTCAGAATGATACTTTATGACCAACCCTAATCATCCCGGTCTCGGTACGCAATCTATTTGGGCCGGTGAGGATGAATACCTGCTGCAAGGCGCTACCCAGGTTCCCGTTGTCCACAGCGTCTCGTTTGGTTACGAAGATATGGACCAGTGGCTGCGAGTCGCCCTGGGGCAAGAACCGGGCCACATCTACAGCCGTAACACGAACCCCACCGTACACGCTTTTGAGGAAAAGGTGCGTATTCTGGAAGGGGCCGAGGCGGCCACCAGTGCCGCTACCGGTATGGGCATTATCAGCAGCACCCTCTTCACCTTTCTTTCTCCTGGCGACCGTGTGGTTTCTGTCAAAGATACTTATGGCGGCGCCAACGTAATCTTTATTGAATTTTTACCCCGCTTTCAGATTGAGGTAACCCTGTGTGACACCACCAACCACGAGCAGATTGAAGCCGAAGTGGCCAAAGGCTGCAAAGTCCTGTATCTGGAGAGCCCTACCAATCCCACTGTAAAAATCACCGATCTGGCTCGATTGGCCAAAGCCGGACACGAAGTCGGGGCCACTGTCATTGTGGACAACACCTTTGCCACGCCTATCAACCAGAACCCCTTGCAACTGGGGGCCGATCTGGTGTTGCACAGCGCCACCAAATTCTTGGGCGGCCACGCCGATGCTCTGGGCGGGGTGATCTGCGGCTCAAAAGAATTGGTGGAACAGGTATATCACTACCGCGAAATCAACGGCGCCACCCTCCACCCCATGGCCGCCTATCTGCTGCTGAGAGGGATGAAAACCCTGCAACTGCGGGTTCAGCGTCAAAATGAAAACGCCATGCAGATCGCCCGGTTTTTGGAAAACCATGCGGGTGTGGCTCAGGTTTTTTATCCGGGGTTGGCTTCGCACGTCAATCATGATATTGCCAAAAGGCAGATGCGTGGCTTTGGCGGCGTGTTGAGTTTTATGCTCAAGGAAAACAGCATTGATGCCGTAACTCGTTTCCTACCCCATCTGCGCTACGCGCACGCCGCCGCCAATTTGGGCGCGGTTGAAACGATTGTGGGTCCGCCGGCCACTACCAGCCATGTGGAATGTACTCGCGAGGAGCGGGAAGCTATGGGCATTCCCGAAAGCTTGATACGCTACTCAACCGGCATCGAGGATGTCGAAGATCTAATCGCCGATCTTGGCCAGGCCCTGGCTCAAGTTTCGTAAGGAGAAAATGCAATGCAGCGTTATCGATTGGCCTTAATTGGCTTTGGCAACGTGGGTCAGGGATTTACCCAGATATTGCGGGACAAAGGGGAACAACTGGCCCGCCGATTTGACGTCCAATTTCAGATTGTGGCCATTAGCGATTTGTTGAAAGGCAGTCTCTACAACCCCGACGGCCTGGATGCGACCGCCTTACTCGAAGCTATCCAAAACACAGGCCGTATTCAAGACCTCCCGGCGCTACACCAGGGTTGGGACGCCCTCAAAACAATCGAAGAAACTAACGCCGATGCTGTTATCGAGATCAGCTATACCGATTTGAAGACCGGCGAACCGGCCTTAACCCATATTCGCACGGCGTTAGAGCGTGGCAAACATGTGGTCACCACCAATAAAGGCCCCATCGCTCTGCACTATCCAGAACTGGCGGCTTTGGCTCGTGAAAAAGGGGCCGAAATCGGTGTCGAAGGCACGGTGATGAGCGGCACGCCGGCGCTGCGAGTGGGGCAGGAGTTGTTGGGCGGAACCAGCATCAGCAAAGTGCAAGGCATTTTGAACGGGACCACCAACTACATTCTCACCCAGATGGAAAATGGCGCTTCTTATCAACATGCCCTGGCTCAGGCTCAAGAACACGGCTATGCCGAAGCTGATCCTAGCGGCGATGTGGAAGGGCACGATGCCGCCGGAAAAGTTGTCATTTTGGCCAACTTATTGATGGAGACGCCCTTGACGATGGCCGACGTATCGTGCCAGGGCATCACCCAGGTTACGCCCGCTGATATTGCCGAGGCCAGCGCCGCAGGTGAACGGTGGAAATTAATCGGTACGGTAGAGCAGACCGGACATGGGGTAGAGGCCAGTGTCAAACCCTTACGCGTCCCCTTGAGCCATCCTCTGGCATCCATTAGCGGCGCTACCAACGCCATCACCTACACCACCGACCTGCTCGATGAAGTTACATTGGTTGGGCCGGGCGCGGGCCGCTTGGAAACAGGGTATGCCCTATTGGGAGATCTGTTAGCCATCCATCGAAACAGTAAGTGAGTGAGATACCGTACCAAATGAACGAAAAATTGTATTAGGCAGGCGCATGTTGAACGCTGTTGATTAGGATTAGGACGCGGAAAAAGCAGATTTTGTCCTCTTTTATCCGCGTCCCATTCCTCTGTCCGACGTGTGATTGACAATTACATTTTTTGGATTGAACTGGATCGTTCTTTTGCTGAATAAGAC
>PIVW01000648.1 GCA_003353825.1 Chloroflexota bacterium | reverse complement strand
AGTCCGAACATAGGCGAACGCAGCAATCCGGCCATCGCCAGATCATCGCTCGGGTCGGAGATGACGGCCAGGGTGTTAAGCAAATCTCGGATTTCCGGCCTGTCGTAAAACCCCCGGCCGGCAACGGTTACAAAGGGGATGCTGGCGGCTTCCAGTGCATGCTCGTAGACACCAAAAGCGGTGGAAGCCCTAAACAGCAGGGCCATATGCTTCCACTTGCAGCCCTCTTCGTGCAACTGCTGCAGGCGCAGCGCCAGCCCTGCGGCGCTGTTGACTCGACCTTCGGCGGCACTACCCAACCCCAGGTGAAATTCGAGATAGGGTGACTGAATGTGCGGATCAGGCTCAAGGCGATGTGCCCGCAAGGGGGTAAAGGGCGTCTGGTAAGGACGCTGAGGGTCGTCCTCCTCACCCATGATCGGGGCTAAAAGTTGGTTGAGGGTCTGGCCCAGATATTGGTGAGCGCGATAGGTGGTGTCCAGTGACAGCGTCTGGCCCTGAGCCGCCACGATATCGATCTGCGCCTGGCGGAACACAGTTACGTCCGCCCCGCGGAATCGGTAGATACTCTGTTTGCCATCGCCCACAATAAAGAGCGATCCCGGGTGCGATGCACTCGCTGAGGCGGTGTTGAGAGTCGTTTGCTGAGGGATTAATTTTCGTTCAGAGGCTGAATGCGCTACACCCTTTGAGCGCTCAAATCCCGCTAGATGATATATTATCTCCCTCTGTCTCGCATTCGTATCCTGGAACTCGTCGACGAGAATGGCAGTGATATTGGCCTGCCAGAAGTCGCGCACCTCGGGGTGCTCATTCAGCAGCGTAGCCGTCCTGCTCTCCAAGTCGTCGAAGTCGAGGGCATGACGTTCGTTTTTCATGTCGTCATAAATAGTCAGACACATGAGGAAGAGGCGGTGCAAGCCCGGTTGCAGTGCCGCAGCCCGTTCGTCCAAAGCCCAACTGGGCGTTGTTTTGCCCAATAGCGGTTTCAAAGTTTCGTCATGATGGTCGCGTAGCGCTTTCATGGCGTCACGAGCGATAGCCAGATCGTCGCCCGTCCAGTTGTCTTTGGCTCCGAGATGGCTATTGGCTTTGCGCATTGCGACCAGTCCAGCCAGGACCTGGTCCCATTTCTTAAGCGTTTGATTTGACTGTACTGTCTGCCAGTGTTCGAGTACACCCCGTCTCGCTGTATCCATTTTATCATCGGGTTTGCGGGCGCTGATGGTGGCGAGATCATGTAGCGCTTGCTGCCAAACCCCGCCCCCAAGCTGCTCTGTAAACCAGACGGAGGCGGCATCCGACCAACATTGCTCAGCACCCTTAGCCAATGCCTGAAAGGCAGGATCGGCGTCCAGCCGTTTGGTCAGGAGGTCGGACAGGGTACCGCGCAAACGAAATTCGTTGAGTGGTCCGAATAGTTGGGCGCAAAGCGAGTCGTCGATGGCCCGAGCAAGCGTTTGTTCAACGGCCCGAAATTGCAACAGGATGGCCGTATTTTCTTCCAGCACCTCGAACATGGGATCTACAGCGGCTTCGGCGGGATGCGCGCGCAGGATGGTCGCACAGAGGCTGTGGATGGTGCCAATTCGGGCGGCGTCGAGATCGATATTGGCTTGATCCCACAGCGCTTTCTGGTCCCCACCCTCGGCCTGGTTTCTCCACCTGCTGATAAAATCCCGGATACGGTTGCGCATCTCTCTCGCTGCTTTTTCGGTGAAGGTCACGGCTACCAACGAGCGAACAGGGTTACCCTGTTCGATGTACCACAAGTAGCGTCCGGCCAATGTGCGCGTTTTACCTGAGCCAGCGCCGGCCGTAACGGCTATGGCGGGTCGGTCGCTGAGCGCGGCAGCAGCTTGTTCGGGACTGAGGCCGAGGAGCGAGAGGATGGTTGGCATCGCCAGGGCGTTTTTCAGGCAATCGACGGGAACGAGTTAACGGAATGATCTCAGGTAAGCCAAAAACATCGCAGGTGTCAGTATCTCGATCCCTTTATAATGTCCCAGATCTCGCAGATGGTGATCCCCGCTGATGATGGAGTGAACGCCGGCAGCAATGGCGCATTCGATATACTTGTCGCCATCGAGATCATCCTTGACGATTTGCAGCGTTTCAGTCGGCTCAACCCAAGAGGCTTGCTCCTGCAAGAGATCCAACAATACATTGATCTCTGTTTCTGTGAGTTGATATTTCTTAATGATTCTCGGATAGTGGATGACTCGTTGAATTTCGGTGTAGATCGGGGGCGGATATCACCAATGTAAATATACCCTTCTCAAGCAACGCCAGTAATCGGGCCGAAGGGCCTCGCTAGGAAATCAGGGCGCTGATAAAGATATTGGCGTCGAAAACGGCGGTGATCATGGCGCCGGGCGGCGGTCTGCTACGCGTATTGCCTGCTGGGCCTCGAGAACATCCCGCAAGATTTCGTCTGGATCAACCTCGATGTTCCGTTCTTGTATTTCTCGGATTAATTCAAAGAAGCGAGATCGACGCGCCTGCCACTGTTCATATACCTCCAACGGTACGATAGCGGCTGCCGGCTTTCCCTGCTTTTTGATGATATAGGCGTCGCCCTGATACATGACTCGATTGACGATTCTGGTAAACTGGCGACGCGCTTCGGTCAGGCCGATGGACGATGTGTTCATGAATACACCTGTGTGTTAAAAATGTACAGATTTATCTTTGTGTAAAGTTTAACATTTTAGCTCTGTCCTGGCAATCATGCCCTTATAGGGGTCTTTTGCATATCCCCCCGAAAAGGTGCATTCTAGAGTTAGCGGACAAAGTATCGAAAGGGTGTGTCCTTTTTGAGTTAGAGGGCAATCTTACCCTACCATACTAACATGTTTGGAGGCCGGTTCAGGCCTTCTGAACTTCCGAAACGGGGAGTTACGTTGACGAATCTAGGTCGAA
>PIVW01001358.1 GCA_003353825.1 Chloroflexota bacterium | reverse complement strand
TACTAGTGGGACCGTAGTACATGGCATGGGCGCATGGCATGGGCACACAGCATTAGCAGGCCACACAGCCAGGCACAGGGACACCAGGCACACAAATAATTCGGGCGGGAGCAGGATGCGATCATCATGATTGATGATTATTGCCTCCCTCTCTTCCGCTACAAGTACTAATTCTCGCCCGCATCTTGGCTCCAGCTGATATCGCCTACGCCTGCACTGAGTCGAGCCATGTCGCTATCAGGAGAGGAGCTCGAGAAGGGACAAGCGCAGCTCCAGAGATTGGTGTCAAACCACTTTTTCCAGAACACACATGCTCGAGATCTGCCAACCTTTGACTCCTCCGAGATTGGCATCGGACCACGCCTTGGCGTCGGTGGCTTCGGAGTCGTTTGCGAGGTGCAACGCATTAAGTTGGAACCCGGTAGCGGTGGTGATCATAATGATAGTGGTCGTCAACCGAGCATCGTAACACAACAACGCTCCACCTCCGCAGGAGGAACGTTCGAGGAAGAAGATACGCAGCACAAACTGCAATCGATCCGCGATCGAGATGCCGATGCCATTCTGATAGAAGCAGATCTTGGCAGTTTGACAGAACTCAATGGTGTAGATCAACATGATTACCACTACAACCTGATTCCGACCGCGGCGCGGACCTTTATGGCCGAACATTGCCTCCGCGATGGGGATGCCCGTTATGCTATCAA
>PIVW01000647.1 GCA_003353825.1 Chloroflexota bacterium | reverse complement strand
TGGTGCTGGATCACCGAGCGGACTGCTATATCCGCCAAGCGGCGCCTGACGGCCTCGGCGTTCATATTCCCGATAGCGCTCGGCTGAATGGCGTTGCCGGGCTTCGTCTGTGGTTTCAAGTGGCCGGAATTGAGCGAGTGCTGGCGTGGACAGAGTTGCGATAAGTGTGATAGCGAGAATGTAGCGCATGGTGGAATCCTGTGGTTGGGTGTTCACCCACAGGGTAGCCGAAATTGGCCGGGCGGAAAAGGGGACAATCATGAAGCGAGGTGCATCCTCGCCCAACAAACTGTTGCTGTCGGGCCGATTCCCTATCGCATGATCATCGGTGCCGCCGATTCTGACGGCCAGTCCCGGGAACTGGAGTGAAAGGGATACCCAGTTGGAAAAAATCGGTGAGATCCTAGCTCGGGCGAAGCAGGCCGCAGTCGATTACTATCGGCTAACAGAAAAACCTCTCGGCATCACTGGTGAGGTTGGGGAATACGAAGCGGCACGGCTGCTTGGCCTAAAGCTCGCCGTTGCCCGGACGCCCTATTATGACGCGACCGACGAATCCGGTCTTCGCTATCAGATAAAGGCCCGCGCCCTTTCCGTGGTCGGACGCCGAAGAAGCCAACAGCTCGGTTCCATCAAGCGGGACGGCGAATGGGACGCTGTCCTTTTTGTCTTGATGGACGAGGAATTTCAAACGTTGGAGATCTGGAAAGCGGAGCATAGCGCGGTAGTCAAGGCACTGACCGCCCCGGGCAGCAAGGCCCGAAATGATCGCGGCGCCTTGTCCATCTGCAAGTTTAGGCAGATCGGGAAACAGATTTGGCCTGAACAGGCAAAGAAGATTGTACGCAAAGACAGGGCCGATGAAGGGAAGTCACGGCCATGAATGACGTGTAAGATTTTGGTTTTCATGGCCATGGGAGAGGGTCTCCAGGTCAGGCGCAGGAAGTCCATCGGCAGGGCTTTCCGTCCCAGAGATAGGCGCGGTTGCGGCCTCGACCTGAACAGCCCGGACCGCAACTCCCCCCGAATTTCCCTCCGAACAAAGCTATGCCCGCATGGAAAAAACGGGTAGGGACTAGCCGAAGGCGTGCGCCTGGATCTCCTTCCGGCCCGAAGAATAAGAAGCAATTGACTTTTGCACTATCGGATTAAATGATTGCTTATATAGGCCATGCGAAATAGCTAGCCGGTTGCGCAAAACAATGATGGGGGAGTCCAGTGAAAAATTTACTCGTTGCCTGCACAGCGATTGTCGTGTCAATCGGGCTGTTAGGTGGGTGCAACAAAGCTATCAAGGAATCGTTGGTCCGACATTCAGTTTATCCGCAGCCCCTTCAACCTGACGAGGCGGTACAGATAGAAGCAGATGCGGCGAATGCCCAAACATGCGATGGCTTTGTTGGGCAGTCGATTTCACCTGTTAGCTTTGACAGCGTGATTTCTTCTGTCTCGCGATTGCCGAGGGAGAAAGATGAGTTCGAGACAACCGCACAATTCGAAGCGCGCGTAACGGCTGCATTGGGAGGCATTTTGTCCACCTATATTATCAGCGCACAGTTCAATGCAAAGTACGCGGTGTACGATGCTGACCGACAGATGTTCACGATCAAATCATATGCGATCCACGGCGTCAATACGAGTTGGGGGGCGGTCTTCGGTTACGGCAGCACTCTATACAACAAGGTTAACTACAGCATGTTCGATGATAATGTTGACCTGGTATTATCCAGTAAAGAAACAGTCGTCGATAGATACAAAGGTAGCAATGCATTTAGGGCTAGTGCGACGATCTCGAAGATAGACCGCAACGTTCGGGCGATCTTTGACCGTAAGGCCAAATCTGGCGAGAACTTGTTCTTCACCACGACCATTGCAGAAATCGCGGCCAACCTTACAAATGCTAGGGCTCTCAAAGACAGCTTTGGGGCCGCAGTGGTCGTTAAACCCAAGGCACCCTGGTTCGCTAGGGGGACCAAGAACTGGGGCAGTCCGACGATAAATAGTCCCCGCGATATCGACGAAAACGTGACGGCCCTAATTGCGGACATTCAGTGCGCGCTCATTATAGATGGCACCAACACGGTCTTAGCAGCCGTAACAACCCGGTGAGCGTAAGCTATTCGAACTGCCATTGATTAAACGAGTCAGAGCTGGTTCTCAGCCCGGCTCAGTGCCGGTCAAATACCTTTATGACCTGTATCCCCAGGCTGTTCTGCAAAGAACAAAGGCCCTCCCCAAGGTGCAAACGCTCGCGTTGCCACAAGATCCCGGCCAAGTCCTCGACCAGCTGATCGCCGTCCTCGCCTTTCGTCCCGAATTGAATAGTCAGGTCCTCAACCAGCGAACGGAATTCGCCAGCGTCCTCCCAGGGCATTATGGGTTCGGTCCTCATCGGGGGTAACTCCAACTGCCGGCGGATTCAGATATGCCCACCGGGACCATGAAAAACACACCGGCCGGATTGTACTGTTTCGTGGCGGCATGGACTCGCGGGCGCCTGGGTATCGTCATAGGTTCATGGCTCCCGAAGTTTTGGCTAATGGCTCAACGCGGTAAGTGTGGGTTGTCTCGCAAAGGATGCTATCCACTACGGGGAAGAGCGAGGCACTGATAAATGTTTCGTCGTCATGCTTTTTCAGCGCCGCATATATGGCATGGCGCATGGACTTGGGCCGGTCCGGGAACTCATAGAAAACGCTGGGGTGTGCCCCCATTTGGAGCCGAACCTTTTGGGCCAGCCGGAGCGCTAGGGTATCAGCATCCTCCCGCTGGCAAGCGTAAACCAGATCGGCGCAACGCCAGCACTTAAAGTACACTCCCGAAAGGTACAAGTTCGTTGCCCTATGCGTGCATCCGGAGACCGGGCAAACCAGTATCGGACGGACGCCACCAAAGGCGCACTTCACACGGTCAATCCGAACGCG
>PIVW01000140.1 GCA_003353825.1 Chloroflexota bacterium | reverse complement strand
GAACTCTGGAAAACTTTTTTGAGCTATTTGTTACCCCCGTTTACACAGGTGCGAACGAGCAAAACCCCCCTGTATATAGGGGGGCGAACAGCCGTTTTAGACTTTTCCAGAGTTTTCAGCATAAAAGGGTTGAAGCCGGTGAACTGCGTGCAAAAAGAGTTAGGCGACTTCCAAGAAAATGCGATCCGGGGATTTGCGCTATCGAGGAATTCGATCGAGGCTTTTTCAGGTTGAAATGGATCCTTTTTTTGTTGAAGAAGTCTTACGTCTTAGAACAAACTGAGTTGTTCGATATCCGGCCCCTGTTCTGCAACCGGCCAGGATGGCATGTCCCCGATCGCAAGGTGCTGTCCTACAAGCCGATGGAACTCCCGCGCCAGGCGAGGTGTGTAAAAGTCATCGGCGCTATGCATGAAAACATAGGGTGTGCGACCCTCTCCTATCCACCCTGAGGTCACCCGCGCTAACTCCTCCAACCAGGGTAAGTTTGTTTCAACCACTGGGTGGGCATTAAACTGAATGAAGGGATGAGCACCCGTTGCCAGAAATCGGGCCGGCAGGTCGGGTTTCTGGCGCTGCGCTCTCTTCACAACCGGATCAGTTGCAGCGGCTGAACGCAATGCCGCGTATCGTAGATAACGAGATCAAAGTTCAATGCGCTTAGCAGGTCTATAAATCTTCGTCCCAGATCTCCGCTGAAATAAGCATCGTGGCGGACCTCAACAGCATAGCGGTAGAGATCGGGCAGATACTGCATAATCGGGTTCATGCTGATCAGTGATTCCGGCCGTGCCGATCACGCTATAGAGGGAAGATATCCTGTACGTCTTCTGTCTGACAATACAGATGCCAGTCCCGCAGGAGATACTCTATCCGATATGTTCGCTTTGTTAAAGTCCTACAATTTTCACTATATCAGGAGAAGAAGGCTGGATAAACTCGAAATTACGAGAAGCGCTGATGCTCAAGAAGGAAAAGCCCTCTCTCGACTCAACCATCTATCTGCGGCGTGTTCATGTATTGGAACGCCGTCTTGACAAGCTCATCGACTCGCGACGTCCCTTCTCTGACCCTGACAACAAACGTTTCGCCAAGCAGTTGCGCAAGCAGCGATCTCATCTTCTTCGTTTCCTCTACATTGATGAACTTGATGCCACCAACAATCAAGCGGAACGCATGCTGCGACCCGCCGTCATTACTCGCAAAACCGGCGGTTGCAATCGCACCGAACAAGGTGCTGACACGCATGCTATCTTGAGCAGCATCCTCGTCACCTGTCGCCAGCAATCGATTCCTATCATTAATTTCTTGGTTGAATTATAAAGAGCCGATGTTCCCCCTTCTCTCGTTCCTCCTTAGCGAGTTACTTCTCTACTTGACGCTAAACAAGTACATAATTCGTAAAGATGATCTTGCCCTGAAATGAACCGGGTGTGTCCTAGACGAGTTATTGGCGTGCCCATGTGCTCCGTTCTTTTGCCAGATTGTAAATGGGATTTTCACAGAAAGCCTTGGGCTGAGCAGGGAAGGACATTAGGAAATAATGAATAGTGAACCGGTTATCAATTAACTGTTAATGAAGGATGCAGCCGTATAGCGTTTGAGTGGTGAGAACAATGTTGATATTAATGTAGCGTTGATATAGGGCAGTTCCATTGATAATTAATTATTGGTTATTCGTTATTAATTATTAGACTGATGCTTTTCCAGAAGCAGCCTTTGCGGGTTAGTCTGCTCCCAACTCGTTTAGGACACACCCAAATGAACCATGCCCAAAATCGGAACGATGATGCAATTGGGCCGCCTCCCACATAATCCCTAGTCGAACTAAGTCGCCATCATGATCGGAGTTCGACTAGAGAATGCTGCCAAAGCGGGTTAAAGTACGCACGCGAACGTGCTTTGAGCACGTTTTCTACAACGGCCACAATTCCTGTTCCTGGTCATACACGGTGATATTTAGACAAGCTCGTAACCGATAAATTGCATTATTCCTCACGCCACACCAGCGCTCTACACTTGCTTTTGGCCCAACTCAAACAGCCGATTCACACCGCAATTTTACTGCGTTTGCTGATCTTATCGCGTTCGTTTTTGGGCAGGGTGCGCTTGCGAATGCGCAGGTTGTCCGGTGTCACTTCCAGCAACTCGTCATCGTTCAGATACTCGATGCATTCATCAAGGCTCATCACGCGAGGTGGAGTCAGGCGCTCGTTGATCTCCTTAAACGACTGGCGCATATTGTCCAGCTTTCGCTTCTTGCACACGTTGACATCGAGATCACCGGGGCGTTGATGGGCGCCGGCAACCATGCCCTGGTACACCTCGACGTTAGGGCCAACAAAGAGCGCGCCTCGCACCTCAGCATTTTTAAGACCATAGGTCGTCGTCGTTCCCGTTTCCCAGGCGATTATAGAGCCTCGGCTGCGGCCATTGATCTCACCAACCAACAGGCCGTAGTCGTGAAAAATGCTGTGCATGACGCCCATGCCGCGCGTTGCCGTGAGAAATTGATAGCGGAAGCCGAGTAACCCTCGTGTTGGCACAATATAGGTCAGGTGCACGGCGCCACTGGTAGAATCCTGCATGGCGACCATTTCACCGCGGCGTTTGCCAAGCATCTCGACCACAGCCCCAACAGTTTCAGGCGAGGTTTCGATGTGTACTTCTTCGTAAGGTTCTTCTGTCTGGCCAGCTTCGTTTGTTCGTAAAATCACCTCGGGGCGTGAGATCTCCATCTCGTAGCCCTCGCGGCGCATGGTTTCGATGAGAATGGCCAGGTGCAATTCACCACGCCCTGAAACCAGGAAGGTCTCGGCGCTGTCGGTTTCGTCCACTCGTAAGGCCACGTTATGCTGCAATTCAGCCATCAGGCGTTCGCGCAACCTGCGTGAAGTGCTCCAGCGACCTTCGCGCCCTGTAAATGGCGACGTGTTCACGCCGAAGGTCATGCGCACGGTGGGGTCTTCCACGAGAATGGTCGGGAGCGCCAGCGGTTGTTCGGGGTCAGCCAGGGTTTCACCGATGGCGATGTCCTCCAACCCGGCTATGGCCACGATCTCGCCCGCATCTGCATGCGCCACTTCGACCCGGTTGAGACCTTCGTGCACATAAAGGTACCTGGCCCGTTCGCTTAGATTCTCAAAACCCAAGGTCAAACGTGCAACAGGCTGCCCCGCGGAAATACGACCGGCAAAAATTCGACCGATGGCCGTGAGCCCCCGATAGTTGTCGTAGTCCAGGGTCGTTACCAATATCTGCAGTGGAGCGTCAGTATCGACTTTTGGTGGGGGAATTTCGCGTAAGATCGTCTCAAAGAGTGGGGCGAGATCGGGTCCCACCTCGCTGTCGAATCCGGCCCGTGCTGTCGTGGCGACAGCATACACCACCGGGAAGTCCGCCTGCTCGTCCGTGGCACCGAGTTCGATAAAAAGATCAAAGGTTTCGTCGAGCGCCCGGTCAGGTTCAGCCCCTGTGCGATCTACTTTGTTGATGACGACAATCGCCTTGTGTCCCATCTCCAGGGCCTTTTTGAGCACGAAGCGGGTTTGTGGCATGGGGCCTTCCGCCGCATCAACCAGAAGCAGCACGCCATCAACCATGTTTAACACGCGCTCGACCTCGCCGCCGAAATCGGCATGGCCTGGCGTATCCACGATATTGATCTTGACAGGCTCTCCGCTCACAGGATCGATCAAGCTGATCGCGGTATTCTTTGCCAGAATCGTGATGCCCCTCTCCCGTTCCAGGTCATTGGAATCAAGCACGCGTTCGGCCACTTGCTGGTTGGCACGGAAAACGTGCGCTTGTCTGAGCATACCATCGACCAGGGTGGTCTTGCCGTGGTCGACATGGGCGATAATGGCGATATTTCGTAAATCAGTTCTTTCAGTCAGCACAACATAACCTCAATTGGATGAATCTTGTAAACAAAACGGCGGCTATCTTATCACAGGCTGTCGCTGTGCTATAATCTCGAACAAGTAGATCACCTAATGCCTGACATAAATCGCAATTGACGCAATGCATCTCCAACACCTGGCACTAACGAATTACCGCAATTATGCGCGTCTGGAACTTGCCCTGCCCTTGGGCCTGACCCTTGTACAGGGACAGAACGCGCAAGGTAAAAGCAACTTGCTGGAAGCGATTACCTATCTGGCCACCAGCCGCTCACCCAGAGCCGGCAGTGAAGTCGAATTGGTAAACTGGTTGGTGCGAGATGAACCCTATTCGTATGTACGTCTGGCTGCCGAGCTCATGCGGTCTGAACGGCTGGAGCGCATTGATATCACCTTAATGCCAGGGAAAAGTAACGGCCGTCTGCGAAAACAGGTACGCATCAATGGTAATAATAAGAGGGCGCTGGATTTGGTGGGTATGCTCTTGGTTGTGTTATTCCGGCCTGAGGATGTTGATCTGGTATCAGGTTCACCGGGCTTGCGTAGAAGATACTTGGATATCGCCCTGTGCCAAATGGAATCGACCTACTGCCGGGCCTTGAGCGCATACAACAAAGCGCTCAGCCAGCGCAATGCCTTGTTACGATCCCTTCGTGAGAAACCACACCATAGTGCACCTGGTCAGCTACGATTTTGGGATGATAAGATGTGCGAGGTCGGCAGTGTGGTGATCGCTCGCCGCCAATGGCTTATCAATGAGCTAGAAAACGTAGCCAGTTTACGACATCTTGATTTGAGTGGTGGTTACGAACGCTTGAAATTGCGTTATCTGCCAAGTTTCGATCCCGGTTATCAACCTGACACCCAGCATAGTCACTATCCCAGCACCGATGTCTTACGCGAGCGGGGTGTATATTATGATCAATTGCCGGTCGAGCAGGTTAGGGCCTCTTATACCGCTCATCTGCACAGTGGACGGCAACGCGACTTGGCGGCAGGTATGACCCTGTTAGGCCCACACCGTGATGACCTTGGGTTCTACCTGGGAGATCGTAATCTGCGAAACTATGGATCTCGCGGCCAGCAACGTACAGCCGCTCTGGCCAGTAAAATGGCCGAAGTGGCAGTGATGACGCATGCCAGCGGAGAGTCTCCCATTCTCTTGTTAGACGATGTCATGTCAGAACTGGATGCCAATCGCCGGGCAATGATGGTTGATGCCCTCACGTCAGTGCCACAGGCTATTGTCACCAGTACAGACTGGGAGCATTTTAATAGCGGACTCCTTAGCTCGGCCAACAGGCTCCAGGTACATGGTGGCCAACTGACACAGGTGGCGGCAGAATCTCAGGATTTGTCGGACATAGCAAAGCGGTAGCCTACACCACGGTCTGTAATAATATACTGAGGATCACTGGTATCTATCTCTATTTTTCCCCGCAGATAGGCAATATAAAGGCGTAGCAATTGCACATCATCTTCATACTCGTAGCCCCACACCTTTTGCAGTATCATTTCTGAGGTCATCACCCAGTTGGCGTTTTGCACCAGGTGGTAGAGCAGCCGCCATTCAGTGGGGCGCAGGTTTACACGCTCACCTTCTACCAGGACTTCACGGCGGGCGAAATCTATTTGCAGACGTTCATCGACTTCGATGACTTCTGTAGCAGTAGAACTCGGCCCGCTGCTACGCCTCAGAACCGCCTTGACACGGTCTCCCAGTTCTCGCGGGCTGAAAGGCTTGGTGAGATAGTCATCGGCGCCGGCATTGAAGGCCAGGTGTTTGTCATCTTCCTCATCTTTGACGGTGAGCATGATAACGGGAACCTCAGAAACGACCCGGATCCGCGCCAGCGCTTCGAATCCATCCATTTGCGGCATCATCACATCAAGGATGACCAGATCGGGGAGTTGGGTCCGGATTTTCTCGACAGCTTCAAGCCCGTTCCCGGCGCTGGCTACCCTGAAACCATCCAATTCCAAATTGAATTGAACGAATTTAATCATACGAGGTTCGTCATCGACCACTAGTATGAGTTTGCCGCTATAAGGGTTAGCACTTGTGCTCATTGTTTGACTTGACCAGTATTAGTTGATCCAGGGTATAGATTGTCGAAGTGTTTGTAGATCAGGTACCGGTAGACCTTTAGATTGAGATACGCCGGCAAAATGAACATGGAGGCGCAATGTCCCCGGTTTTCTAGTTTACAGATTAGCGCAATATCTAACAAGGAAATTGAATCTACTGAGTACAGAGATGAATACTCGATAATTACATTGTAGCATAGCAGGGCGGGACACTTAACGCCAGATCATGGGCAGGATACTAGCCCAACGGCTGGCGGCGAGAAGATGAACATCATGCTCCTGGTCAGCATTGACTTCAGCAGTATAAGCCAAGACCATGTCGGGTTGCCCGCGGCACATCGAGATGTCTAGGTGGATAAACGAAAAGGGTCGCTCCGGGAACACGTGCAACGGGCGACTGACGGGGGGGGCGACAAGTGGGTTCGGATTCAGCCAAACCAATCCCAAGCGAACATGAGGCATTGTATCGTCCCTATAAGAGAATGTAATGGCTGTTTCACCACTTGTTAGATCGATATCTGCGGCTGGGGTGAACTCTTGGGCAGTGCCATCTGCGGCAACTGCAAATGGGCCAACAAAGGTAGGATTGCCGTTCATCACCTGTTCGTCGAGCCACGCGCCCCACAGATCGCGATTGTTTCCAGAATCGGATTGCCAAACGACAAAAAACGCCTGAACATGGGGCGCATAGACCACTGCGCCTGCATGTTCGTCGTTAGCAGAAAACGCGATATCTATGGGGCCACTTATCAGTTCACTGCCGGTTCCCGTCATGCCTTGTACTCGTTGTGCGCGCAGATCAGAATCTTGCGTACGGTATTCGTAATTGTAAGTCACCAGAAAATAAGATTGTAGTGTGCTTACGGCCACTGCAGGCTCCGACTTCTGGCGGTCAGTATCGGCAGTGATCGCAAAACCTTCGCCGATTAATTCACCACCATTATCACCTTGACCTCGCTCAGCGAGGCGTCGCCCCCAAATATCGCCATCTGATTCGTAAGCAATCAGGTAGTGTGCTGTAGCAGGTATGTAGGCCGCATCGGGACGGGTCTCTTTGCCAACCGTGACTGCTACGTCAATGGAGACCCCCTTTAATTCCGGACCATTGTCCCCACCGCCAGACCAGCCCGCTATCCTCTGGCCTTTGATATCAGCATCGGCTTCACTAAATATCAGCTCATAGACAACCAGGTATTCATCAGCTAGTGGGTTGAACGTCACCGCGGCGGCTTGTTCGGGCCTGGAAGACTCAGCTATGACAAAGGGTGCGCCAATCCAATGGAAACTGGGACGCAAGCTGGCGCGCCGTGCCCAAAGATCGGTATCGCCTCCACCAACATCTTTTGACCACACGATCAGGTATTCGCCCCGATTACAGTTGAAAGCGATGGCTTGTAGGTGTTCGTCATTGCCGGAATCCGCAACGATGATCTCTTTTGCCATCGTTGTACCGCTGCCGCGCATGACTGCCATCGTCCATATCATACCTAGGACAAGGACTAGAACTGATCCAAATCGCATGAGTTTCATGATCATGTTCCTCGCCATCCTGGCAGTAATTGTGGTCTACCTTCTGATCATACACCCATTTTCGGGCAAGTGCCACTTCCAACCAACCTATACATACGAAATCTCGCTAGCCATAAACGCCTCTGCTATACTTGATAGCGCTTAGGCGAATTCCTAGAAAAAATGTTCCAGAGATTTGCGCTATTGTGGAATTCGTTTGAGGTTTTTCAGAATACAGAATAACATCGTTGAAATACTTATAATATCACCCAATCATCGGTTTCTCTATTTGATTTCATGCCACCACTGCTCCTGATAACGAACGACGACGGTATCCACTCACCTGGGCTTCATGCTACTGTTTCGGCCCTACATGAACTAGGAGATCTGTTGATTGTAGCACCCACTGAACAACAGTCGGCCATGTCTCGCAGTTTACCTTCGGGGTTTGATGGCCGCATATTCCCATGCGAACTTAGTCATAATGGGCATCGTTGGAATGCCTTTCACCTTGCGGGCTCTCCGGCGATGGCTGTTATTTATGGCGTTATGGAACTGGCGTCGCGACGCCCTGATCTGGTAGTGAGCGGCATTAACTATGGTGAAAATCTAGGAAGCAATACCATGATCTCAGGCACTGTTGGGGCGGCCTTACAGGGCGGGGATATGGGAATCCCCTCGCTGGCAGTGTCACTAGAGACGCACAAAGAGTATCATTACAACCACGGTTCAGATGTGCATTGGGACGTGGCTGCCCACTGGTTGCGCTACTTCGCCGATAAGACTTTGGCGCGATCTGCATGGCCTGCCGACGTCGCCGCTCTCAAGATAGACGTGCCTGACTCTGCGACAACGAATACCGCCTGGCGCATTACAACGCAAAGTAAGCAATCCTATTATGTGTCACGTAGTACCGCTGAGCGCCAGCAGCCGCAAGATCCATGCGTGCTAGATTACGAAGTGTATATCGACTATGATCACCTTGAAAAAGATTCGGATATCTTTGCATTTGCTGTTGAGCGTATCATTTCGGTGACTCCCCTCAGTGTCAACCTCACGGCCCGCGGATCAATAGGATCATTCGAAACAGTCTTGCGATCGGCGGGACGATAGCAAAATTCTATGATGATCTCTGTACAAGAAACTGTATTTCAAGCAGAAGACGAAGGCATGCGCAAACGCGCCCTGGCGTATATCTATATCCGAATCGCCTTCGATCTGATACTGCTACCTGCTATCCTGCTGGCAGCAAACGCGGGGGGGCGCTCTCCGGCGATTTGGGTTCTTATTGCTGACGGTCTGGGTTTGTTGGTCTACTGGTTGGCCGTGAGGCGCTGGCCCACCGCCAGTACCTATCTGGCATTGATCTATACAGCCCTTTTGATCATCGCCTTAGATTTCGCTTTAAGCAGTGCTCTGTTTTTTCCGTGGCTTTTTCTGATACCCCTTAGTTTTGCAGGCGGGATCATCATCGCTCGGCCAGGTTTCAACAGCTTGGTCACCCTTAGCATCTTGACGATTTTCGTGGCGTATCTGGTGTTGTTATTTCTAAACCGGCTGACTCTTTCCACGACGATGTCAAATGAGTTGCTATTCGCCTTTGTCGCAGCTCTGGGCTTGGTACTACTCTTTCTCAATGCACTCACCGAGGTCCTGGTCGTTCAACAATTTCATAGCCAACAGACGTTGCTCAGTACGCGATTACAACTGCTAGATACCTTACGAGAATTGGAACGCAGGAAGTATCAGCTATCCGATATTCAACGGGAGACGCGACAGGTCGAGCGCCGTAGTGCCATCGGTCAGATAGCATCTCAGCTTAGTAAATCGTTACGCGCACCCCTCGATCATATTGATAAAACGCTGGCATTACCGCAGGATACCTTATGTAAGCCCGAGACGATCTCAGAACTACAAGCAGAAGTAACAAGTGCGCTTCGGCTCACGGATAACCTTGAGCATTTTGCCAGACTCGATCAGCTTCATATTCAAACAGTCAATCTGGATGATCTGTTGGCAGATGAGTTGGCACAAATCCAATTATCAGAGAATGTCACACTGCAAATCCACCAACCGCTGGTCTTCCCTCCTATCCAGGCAGATCGTGAACAGATGCGACTGCTGATCCACCATCTCCTTGACAACGCCTTTCAGGCAGTGCGGGGTGGCGGGGAGATCTCAGTCACCCTGGAGCCATCGCCTGAAGGTATTCGATTGGAGGTGGCGGACACAGGTTCGGGTATTCCAGAAGATCAAGTACCTCTGATCTTCGAGCCTCTCTACACCACACAGCAGCAGAGATTCGGCTTAGGATTGGCGATTTGCCAGCAGATCGTGCAGATGCAGGGTGGAGATATTTCTGTGGATACGAAAATGGATGAAGGTGCTCGGTTCTGCGTCAACCTACCGCGGGTACCTCGCCACCCACCTGGTGAACTTGCCCAGGACGTTGCCGGTTAGATAGACCGGCCAGACATAAGGGATTGACCAGACATAAAGTCCGTGATAAGCTGGGGTAGCCATTTCGTTTAAGGTTCTGGCTCGATCCTTCCCCTACCCCCACTCGTTTGGTCGCGCCGATGCTCCGTTCAATTTGGTTTTGGTTGGTACTGCTGGTAGCTGCCGTTGCCATCCTTTGGTTTGCGCAGGATCAGCTCACCGCATACATTCCAGAATCATCCTTCAACCCTAGTTCACGTACAACCGATACCCAAAAGCTGGCGAAAACCGTATCGCCAAATGGTAACAGCCGCATTAGTGCCAATGCACTAGATACTGCCAACAGTATTCGTACGCCGCGGGCAACGGTTCAATCAACCGGTACTCGTATTGTTGCATCTGCAGGCACTTCGGCTACAAAACGGGCTACAAGCACAGCCAAACCTTCGGCCACTGCCAAACCATCGACAACTTACAAAGTGAAAGCGGGGGATACGCTCTACAGCACTGCCAACAAATTTGGCATGGATGTCGAGGAATTGATGCGGATGAACAGCATCACAGATCCGACGGCATTGCAGGTGGACCTGGCGCTAAAAATCAAAACCACAACATCCTCTTCAGGTGCGACCCAATCGGTGGCGGGGCTATCTGCACCAGCCGGATCACAGGTTTATAAGATCAAGGCTGGGGATACTTTATCGTCTATCGCACGGTCATCTGGAGCCAGCATGGCCGATCTTCAACGTTTGAATAACCTGGCAAATCCAAATGAATTGATCGTTGGAACAACTCTGTTCGTGCCGTCCAACAAGGTAACGCCCCGATCAACGACATCGAGCGCAACAACGCCAGCAGCAAATAACGCTAGCAGCGCTCAGCCCAGCCCTACACCGAATCCCGCTTCACCGACACCAGGGGGATCTCAGACCACCGTTTCCCAGCAAACCCAACCCGCTTTGCAAGCGCCTGCCAATGCAGCATTGATCGCAGATACTGAATCTGTGGCCGCACAGTCAATCGTGGCCGAATCGGCGCCTCAGCCCACGGCTACATTTACACCTGTTGCCAAGTCCGTCTGTCTGGGGGCGCAGAGCATTGCCCTGGTTTGGGGTATCCATTTCTGTCTGCCTGATGGATGGAAGATGTTCGAGCAGGGGCCGCCCAATCGAGGGATATTTACCGTCGCCACCGAGCCGAATGGGGATCGAGCTGTGCTAGGTATCATCCGTCCGGAGGGGTGGCCTAACGCCCCGCTCAGTTGGGCCATGCGCACCGCCAAGAGTTCGATTCAGGATCAGGCTGGGGTTCTGGTAAGCAGCGGGATTTCGGAACCACAAAATTGGACGCTGACGCAAGTTTCCAGCGTTGCAGGTATTCCTGCACAAATGGTTGAGGCCACCACGACCTATGTTGCCACCGGCACACCGGCACGGTTGCGATTGCTGGTATTTAACTACGAAGGACAACGCTGGTGGGTCATGATGCTGGCGCCCCAAAATCGCTGGCGATATTACATCGAGGCTGGATTTCCGGCGATTCTCAATACGCTAAGTGTTTTCTGAGCAAGTAGGGGCAAGACATTCCCTCTACGATGGTGTCATATATGACGACTTTCATCTTGTCAGAAAGGTTGTTTTATCAGCAATCTGCAAGGAATGCCTTGTCCCTACTCGGAATATTTGCCCTGCCACTTACCCGAGATCGCCGTAGCCAAACACTGCTCCAAGTCGCCAAAACGCATATCGACGCCACTATGCATGGGCGCATAGCATGCCATTTTACCGGCATTGGTGGCCATACGCTTGATCCCCAAGCTACGGACGGGTGCCACGACCGCGCAGGTGTCGGCCACAACTTCTCCCCCAGCCGCTTCGATGATCTCTACCCAACCTTCGTCGTCCGCTCGTTTGCGCGTGATCTGCGAGGTGGTGACCCACAATCGTGTGGCAAGCCGTTCACCACGCAGGCGTTCCGCCACCTGCTGTAATTCGGTCAACGAGGCATGTGGACATCCCACGGTGACCAGGTCGATTTCAGTTGTCTCCGGGTTGGCATCCATAATTTCATAGGCCGGGCTCAGGCTGTCGATAACCAGGTGTTCTGCCTTAGGAAGAATAAGCGACTCGCCCCGATCAATCGCTTCAGGTGTGAAATCGCCGACATGATAGAGCGCCACGGCACCATAAGCAGCAACACCTGCCCCCCCTATACCGGAACCGATGATTATGATTTTTTTGTTTTCAAGAATATCTCGCATCGTTTCCC
>PIVW01001357.1 GCA_003353825.1 Chloroflexota bacterium | reverse complement strand
CGCAACCATCTCACGAATTCGTATTTCCTCAGACTGCCAAGAGGCGACACAAACAGACTGGCGATGGGGCTGAGAGGCTTGCCGCATAAACGCTTCTCAACTCATTTAGGACGCACCCTTTACATTTATCTATCTAAATGATAAAATACCAAGATGCCAGAACAGATGTGCGTCTCTGTTGGCTGAGCACATCTGTCAACATGATGATTCATCACTCATATTATACTACTTTAATCATAATTGTCAATACATAATTTTTTATCAGAGAAGGGAACTTCTCTATGTCAACGATTGGCCGTTGAAATCGAGGATTGAAGATTGAAAGCTATCTGTTGAGAGTTTCTGTCGTTGAATGTTGATTGTTGGCCATTGATTATTGACCATTCATTCCCCACCCCATGACGCCTTTCCCACCCCCCGGCTACATCCCCACCGATTCCGCCATCGAGGGCATCGAAGTGTACATGCCCGCGTCTGAAAAGGAAGATCGTCGGGAAGTCGTCGCCTTCAATTGTCCGCAATGCGGCGGCCTGCAGGCGTACAGCGTAGAGGATGGCGGTCTCACCTGCACCTTTTGCAACTACTACGAACCACCTGCCACAACGACCATCGGTCGGGCTGCCGAGAGTTTCGAGTTGACCGTCGAAACGACGGAGCGGGTCGCTCGGGGTTGGGGCGCCACCCGCAAACAGATCGCCCGGCAGAATT
>PIVW01000646.1 GCA_003353825.1 Chloroflexota bacterium | reverse complement strand
GAAATCATGTTACGTGATTTGAGACCCGATAAGTTCAACATTGCATTACCTCCAAAACTTTTCCCTGATTATACTACCACTACATATGGGTGCGCCACGCGAAATCCCAAAGAGCCACACGGATTAAAGAAAACGCTGATTTTTTGTTGTTTTTTATCTGCGTTTATTTTCTATCCGTGTCTTATTCTTAGGCGCAAGGAACAACTGGCGGGTTCAACCGTTAATCGCTTCGATTGCCAGGCGTGATATAGTGAGTGCGTTTGAAAGGCTTGATCTGCTCACCAACATTATCTCTCAGCAGGTTCCCCGAGACATGCATGAGCGTATCGCCGAAATCGGAATCAATGCCCATGCTGGCCAAACAGGGAAAATGGTGGTGCAGCAACCCCGCTTTTTCTTCGGCATCGTCGGCTGTGATCCCTACCAGACCTTGAGCTACGAAGCGGGCACAGCCACAGACGGCATCTCGAGAGACTTCAGCAGCGCTGATCGCACGGGTCTTTTCGTCCAGGGTTAAGCGTAGTTGTGGTTGGCCAAAATAGCGGGCGAATTCGGCGATGAGCGGATCTTCATACTCGACCTGTGTTCTCCGGGTCTGACTGTAATGCGTTTCGGTCAAGGAACAGAGAGGTTTCGGGGTGACGCAGGCGACATCTATGTCGGCCAGCCAGCCGCGCAATTGCCGCGCCAGGCCGCGCGGGAGCCAGGCTTCATTGTCGATGGCAGCCAGCACCGCCTTCGCCCCGCTCATTTCTGCGATCTCAGGCAATAGTTCGGCTACCCCTCTGTTTTCGGCAAAAGAAAGGATGAGGTCAGCGGGTGGGAAAGACTCGGGCAGGTAATCTTCAGGATAATCGATGACCGGAGGCAGCACCGCCGGCGCCTGCCAAATCTCCACAGTCCAGGTTGATGGGCCATAGGCAACAACATTGTCGATATGTCTTTGCCCATATTCGCCGGAAATAACTGCTAGTATTCGCATAAAATGCCTCAATTAAAACGCTGGTTCGTAGATCACAATGTTGATGATAGAGAGTCGCTACAGTAAAAAATATGGCGCTGATGTGAAGATCAGTCGTGGACTAAAGTCACGTAGCCTCAGTTCGGTGTAAGGAATGGATCACGGATCGGTACAGGTTAACAGGTATGGGTGTAGCGCTATTTGCCCGATTATTGCCAACCAAGCCACGGAAAAATCCGTGTCATCCGTGTTTATCCGTGAGCGGTCAGAACACTCCGAATTTAGGTGTATGGGAAATAGGTAATGGATTTATGAACAGTTTATCAGAGCGATCACTCAGTAACGAGCATGCGACGCAAGACGATAAGCGTCAGGACGGCGATCAAGCAGTAGAGGATGTTAAGGGAGAATCCGATTTGCAAACCAGCCTGGTCACTGAGAACGCCCACTGTCCACGGTCCGATCATGCCGCCGACTCCCCCAAAGGCAAAAAGCAGGCCGAGAATGCTACCTGTGTTTTCGCTATGAAACTCGGCGACCGCGGCCGTGGTCGTTGGAAAGATGATGGAGAGAAAAAGTCCAGACAAGGAGATGAAGATAGCCAACAGAGGTGGCCCAAAAATACCGATAGACAAAGAAAAGGCAGCGCAGATCATGGCAAATAGCATCACTCTGAGATAACCAATGCGTTCTACGAAAAAACTGCCCACCAAGCGCCCGATCATGATAAAGCCGAAGAACAGAGAGAGATAGAGTGCACCCTGACCGACAGAGATGCCTTTGTTTTGTTGTAGAAACACCACAATCCAGGCAGCGACACCTATCTCGACCGCCACGTAAACCCCGATCAATAAGTAAAACCAGACCATCTGACGCGTAAACCCTGAACATCGCACTTCTTGCAGGTCAAGGCCGCCGCCATCTGAAGTGCGCCGGCGAGGATATCTGACAACGATGAATAAGAGCGCATAGAGGATTACCAGCACCAACGTGAACCGGTAAATATGGCGCCAACCAACGAGATTCTGTAAAAGCACTGCCACATAGAGTGGAACCACCAGCGATCCAACACCGTGAAACATTGCCAGCAGGTTGAGATATCGGCCCCTATTCCTGCTATGTACATCGACAATGAGCCCGTTACCTCCCACCTCTGTCGCGCCTAATCCCAAACCCAACACGAGCATAGCAGCAGCAAGCATCCAGTAAGTGCTGGCGTAACTGTAGGCCACTATGCCCAAGGTCAGGCACACACCCGCAATAATCAAGACCGTCTTGTTCCCCGCCAGATCAGCGAGCATGCCCGTCAAAAGGGTCGCAATCAAGAACCCAAGATAAGCGCCAAAGAAAATCGTCCCCCCTTGCCCATAACTGAGGCTGAAATCGTCCAGCACAGAAGGAAGGGTCGGCCCCTTCAGGTTATCGACAAAACCAAAGACAAAAAAAGCGTAAAAGGCGCAGGCTGTGAGCAGCCAAACTAACTTGCGGCTGTACATCGATGTATCGTTATTCATCGTGGGCTTCGTTGCAGATTAAGTAATTTCGGGCGCTGTGGGACCTGATTGAAAACAGAAGTAAATGACTCGATACCGTGCATTAGACACCACAACCAGCGTGTCTGCCAAAGTTATGATCCTCTGCAAAGTTGGGTGAAATGCGCTTTGCAGTTTAACATACGGGCATAGGCTTCAAGGGTGAAGTGTAAGAATTGAACAAAGACGAGAACGAGGACACAAATTCACACAGGCTTCGCACATGAATGCAAAAAAGTATCTGCGCAACTCATGTCTCATAACTCTACCCGTTCAGATCTTGACACACGATCTTTTCCAGTACATTGATTCTTCAAGGCTCTTTGGGATTTTGCGTGACGAACACGAATCTTGGCCGATGACACCACTACATCTCGTGGTTAGCGATGTCAGACGCCCAGATAAAGGGCGGTAAAAATCCGCATCACGCGAAAT
>PIVW01000645.1 GCA_003353825.1 Chloroflexota bacterium | reverse complement strand
TCAGACTATGCCGTATTATGGGGCAGCACCCACACTGCTTTCTCTCTCACTTTGTGTAATCAAGGCCTCGCGCACTATATCACCGAAATCAGATTGCCCGAGGCCGGCGCCGACTGTCCACTGCCACAGGACATAGTTCTTGGCGATGAATTTAAAATGTGCTACGACGACCTGCCGAACCCACAACATGTATACACCGGATATAGCGAGATCAGTAATGTGCACACCTATACTTTTGAAGTGCCGTTTGCGTCCTGTGGCTATGACTTCAATCCTTATGAATTTCAAACTTGCAGACCGTTTACCATCGTTTCTATGGCGGTGAATGGCTTCGACACTTGTTACACGTCCAACGTCAGACTCTCAGTTCCGGCGCCAGATAATTTCTTCCATCTCACTCAAAAGGTGCAAATCTCCGACTTTCCCACTAGATCGCCGACAGAGTCGCCTACCATGGCACCTTCGCTCGCGCCCACCATGGCACCGTCCATTGCGCCGTCCAGTGCGCCTACCTTCTCACCGGTACACCCCACCGCCACACCGACACCCCCTTCCAACGCCCCTACATTTTCGCCATCCGCCACCCCCACCGCCAAACCTACAAACTTGCCCACGGCCACTGTGTCTGCACTCGACTTCCCACCATGTCCCGGGCTGCACGTGAAGCATTTAAACACGCTATTCCCCGCTACGCAATCCGGTGACGAATTCAATCAAATCCCCGATGTAATCTACAACCGTCGTCGTGTGTGGACCAATGGGGTCTTACAAATCCATTTCGTGGATCGTTTCGAGGATGGCGGTGATTGGGTCATTACTAACAACACATACTCCGCCATCTCCATCACCGACGCCAATTTCAATAACCCCCTCGTGTACAACATCTCCGATCCCGAATATAAGCTCGAATCTCCCCATCCATTGCCCGGCCCCTACCCCTCCGGCTATGTCTATTACGACCACTTCGCGCACGATAACATCCTCTCAAAGCCCGATTTTGAGGCAACGCTATACTTCGCTTGTATCAATACCTTGTACCCCACTGCAGCCCCATTGCCTCTACCCACCAGTGTCTTACCTACGGACACGCCCACCACAGGCACCCCGACCATGGCGCCCACCGCAAACTGCACCGGATTCTGCATCAACACCATCGGCCAAGACAACTGTACCCAGAACTTAGGCGACCAATTCATAGGCTGCTATTTGAAGAAAAAAGACGACCACGGCCATGCGCAATGGGGCGGGGTGGCCGCCGTCGACGGTTACACCATATTTTGGAACGTGTTGCTCAACAAATGGACCATTCACGGCCTATCGGGATACAGTGTGAGTGCGCCGGAAAGCAGCGCCGTGGGCCGCTATCCGCCCAACACTGCCACCTGGCTCGTACACGACGATGCGGACTTTTTCGCCGATACTTGCACCATTCGCTTCACTTATTATTGCTGGGAGACGGGGATACCGACGGAGTCACCTACGCGCGCACCGACCACTGCTCTGCCCACCACCGCCGAGCCTAGTTCTGACCCTACAAACGCGCCCTCCTTCGCGCCCACACTCGCACCGAGCACCGCGCCTTCATTGAGCCCTACCCTCGGCCCGACGGGCTCGCCCATTGTGGACTGCGTAGCGTTCAAACTAAGCAACACCAGCAGCGGTTTGGACGGCATGTACAGCCGCTCCCAGTCCGTGGACGCCTTGACGGGCCGCTACCATTGGTATCAGATCCGCGGCGATGGCTTAATATTTTGGTCCTCGTCCACCTTGCACGAGTCGTGGATCATAAACAGTGACACCGTGAACCAATACTGGTTATCCACCACCAGGCCGTACTTCCAACCGCCAATGTACAGCGCGTGGTGGTTATACTTGGGCTCCTCACCGTTTATCAAAGACGAACGCGCGCTGCAATTGCAATGTTATAACACCATGTCGCCTACGCCTGAGCCCACCACATCGCCGACCGCCGCCCCCAGCAATGCACCGAGTGGCGCACCCAGTTCTGCACCGACACAGCCACCGAGCACGGCGCCTACCTTGGCGCCCAGTGATGCGCCCACAGCCAAGCCCACCACCGAGGCACCGACGCATGGCCCTACGACGGAGCCTACGTACATTCCCACACCGGACCCCACCGCGGAACCCTGTCAGTATTTGTTGATGACGGATCCGAATGGCGTGCTCGCATTGGATATGTTTCTCGGTGTGTATGTCAGCAATAACCTCACCGGAGTCAGTATAGGGTGGGACCGCCTGTTGGACGGCGACTGTCTGGGAAACCCCTGTAAGTACATACTAACTACGGATGGTTCCACCTGGCGCATTACCAACAATATAGCGGGTTTCATGAACATTATATTGGAGATTGCCGGCACCGGTATACGTGCGCCGTTTGCCGGCAGTACTTGGCAATTTGAGTCAGATCCAGCCCCCAAAACGGACTATGCGTTGAATTTGGACTGTTCAGAGACTGATGCGCCCACTACCGCGCCCACTATGGCTCCGTCGTTGGCGCCCTCTATGGCACCGACGTCGTCGTGCAAGGGATTGTATTTTAATAATACGGCGCAACATGGCGCTGCGGATTGGCCCTATAACCAATGGTATTCGCGGCAGGGCGATTATGATATCAATGGACATGAATATTGGCTGTCTGCGGATGGCGTGACGGCGCACATTGCGTATATGCACGGACATTGGTATTTGTTGCAGAAGGATAACGATCTCATGGACGATGAGGATCCGATCATGTTGACACTGGCCGTTGGTGCGGAGCTGTTGTTGTCGCCACCGAGTGGGGTGTGGCTGTATGCAGACGCTGAGTATGCTGGCGATGATGGTAACGCATCGTCCGCGTTGGTGGTGATTAGTTGTATTGATAGCAAAGCACCGTCGCATAGACCCTCGCGTGGACCTACACAAGTCC
>PIVW01001356.1 GCA_003353825.1 Chloroflexota bacterium | reverse complement strand
TATACTGCCACAAAATGGGTGGTCGTCATGCGTTGTAAAGGTGCCTGATAACAAGTATGATACGCAGCAAATTGAGCTTAAGATGCTATGGGGAGAAGTATGAATACAGACTTGTATTTAGCAGATGATGTGCAAATGGCATTGGATGAGGGTATGCCAGTCGTTGCATTGGAGTCGACGTTGATAACACATGGACTGCCCTACCCCGAGAACAGAGAGATAGCGTTGGCCATGGAACAGGCGGTGCGCGATGCGGGGGCTGTTCCAGCGACAATAGCCGTGATGAAGGGCAAGATCACGGTTGGATTGACGGCGGATGAGGTCGAACAGTTGGCAGCGATGACAGGTGGAGAGGTGCGGAAGTGCAGCCGTCGTGATCTGGCTATCGCTGTGGGGCTTGGTGAGTTTGGCGCGACGACTGTGGCTGGTACGATGATGGTAGCACAGATGGCGGGCATCAAGGTGTTCGCTACTGGTGGCATCGGTGGGGTGCATCGTGGGCATCCGTTTGATGTATCGGCGGACATCACTGAGCTTGGTCGCACCAATGTGGCGGTGGTCTGTTCGGGAGCAAAGTCGATACTTGATCTGCCGTTGACGATGGAAGGATTGGAGACGCAGGGTGTTCCGGTGATCGGATGGGAGACGGATACACTACCAGCGTTCTATACCCGTGATAGTGGACTACCTGTAGATATACGGGTTGATA
>PIVW01000644.1 GCA_003353825.1 Chloroflexota bacterium | reverse complement strand
TAGCCATAGAGTGGCACTTCACGCCCTTTGTGCTTGCCCTCGTATCCAACCAATCGCAATCCACGCGAGACCTCACGGTTCCGTTCGATATAGCCCATAGCTTCCAGTTTTTCCAGATTGTAGTTCACAACCGATGTCGAGGATATCTCTGCCGCCGCGCCGATCTCACGAATCGTGGGTGGATAGTCATTTTCCACAAGATAGGATTCAATGAATTCAAGGATACGTTGCTGGCGTGGACGGAGTGTCATGGTGTGCTCCTACAAATGGGTGACTTGCGTGCGCCGAATATATGTTCTAGTGCTCAGTATAGACGAACGTATGTTCGTTGTCAAGCCCTTTATCCCAAGTTTCCCAAAAGTTCGACGGTTATTTGGAATAAATCGCTGCTGAAGAGGCTGCGCTTCCGAACTTGAGCAGGGGTCTCATCGTCAGGGAGTGGTTTACGCTCAAAGCTTGGTTTCTATCCGATATAGAGAGATTTCTGCTACAATCAGCAGTTGATCTCAGACCTGGAACGAGATCGCATCACTTCACGTCACTAGGACGTGTTGACATTTCGGCGGCTGCGTGGTTTGTAGTAAGCGCTTTAGCGATTTTGTGCAGAGCTATCACGGCGATGAATCGCCTACTACGAACAGCACAACTACTTGCGCCACATTGACATGGTTTGACGCTCTACCATTTTCAGCAAGACCACATTCGTTCAACCACCATGAAAAGACGTTCGACCAAGAAACAGGCGCTCACCATTTTCCTCATCGGGCTGTTACTCGGCACCGCCCTAATCGTCCTCGCGGTTGGTACGGTGTTATATGGTTATGCGCGCATTGCTTCTTCTCTGCCACTGCCTCAGGAATTGCGTGATCGGGCCAATACCTTTAGGTCGACAGCGCTGTATGATCGGGAAGGCAATCTGCTTTATGAGATCTTTCCCAACGATGCTGGTCGCCGTATCATCAAACCTTTGGCTAGCATGAGTCCCCATCTGCTCAATGCCGCGGTCGCTGTCGAGGACCCCAATTTTTACCGCCATCCGGGCGTAGATCCCACTGGTGTTGCCAGGGCTGTATTCTACGTACTCCAGAATGAATCCCGTAATCCGGGAGGCAGTGGCATACCCCAGCAGTTGGTAAAGCTCACGTTCCTGTCGGCAGAACGGAGCTACTTGCGCAAGATGCGGGAGGCGGTCCTGGCCCTGGAGATCAGCCGCCGTTACGACAAAGATACGATCCTGGAGATTTATCTCAATCATATTCCTTACGGCAATCTGGCATTTGGCGGCGAAGCGGCGGCCCAGACCTTTTTCGACAAGCCCGCCAGCGATCTAACCCTGGCTGAAGCCTCTTTGATCGCCGGGATTGCCCAGGCGCCGGGCTATTACGACCCTTACACGAACTGGGAGGCCGCACGATTACGACAGGGTGATGTGCTGCGCCTCATGGTTTTGCACGGGTTCGTCTCCTCCTCCGAGGCAGATGCGGCCTGGCTCGAATGGGAGGGGGTAAATCCGTCCGATATTTTATCTACGAGTCCCGCTGGTTTTCCTCACCCCCATTTTGTGAATGAAGTACGACAGCAGCTTGAAACCACTTATGGTGCTGAGGTCGTTGCCAGAGGTGGTTTACGCGTCACAACCACCCTGGACCCAGCCGCTCAAACTCTGGCCGAACTGGCCGTAAGCGAGGGCATTAATTCGTTGCAAGCGCGAAACGCCAACGCCAATAACGCTGCCCTGGTCGCACTCGATCCCCAGACCGGCGAGATCTTAGCGCTGGTGGGCTCACCTGATTACGACGATGTCGAACACGATGGCCAAGTCAATATGGCCGCCATAGCGCGGCAGACCGGCAGCGTGATCAAACCCTTGACTTATTTGGCCACTTTCGAAATGCAGGGGGATTTCTGGACGCCGGCCACCCTAATCGTCGACGAAAAGACGCAGTTCCCGGATGGACCCGGGCGGCCACTTTACGAACCCAAGAACTATGATCGAAAATTCCACGGGCGTGTCCCTATGCGTTCGGCACTGGCCAACAGCTATAACATCCCCGCGGTCAAGGCATTGCACCATGCTGGTGTTCCCGCGCTTATAGATGTGGCCGAGCGCTTGGGCATCACCTCTCTCACCCGACCTGATTATGGGTTATCCCTGACGTTGGGTGGTGGCGAGGTCAGCCCTTTGCAGATGACGGCGGCCTTTGCATCCCTGGCAAATGGTGGGTTTCGGGTCGAGCCACACACCATCTTGAAGGTGGAGACCGATTCCGGGGACCTATTGGAGGATAATAGCATGCCCCGGCGTTGGCGGGCGCTTACGCCTGAGCACGCCTATCTGCTGACTTCTATCCTCAGCGACCGGGAAGCGCGGCGTCCGGCCTTTGGCAGCACTGCCCAGAGGTTAGAGCTTCCCGGGCGTGTGGCCGCAGCCAAGACCGGCACCAGCGATGACTGGCGAGATGGCTGGACGGTGGGATACACACCACAGCTGGTGGCCGGTGTGTGGGTGGGGAACACAGATAACAGTGAGATGGATGGCTTGAGCGGTGTACAGACAGCAGCGCCAATCTGGAAACAGTTTATGCGCCGCTATCACGAGGCCCTGCCCGTGCTCAACTTTACCCGCCCGGACGGGATCGTGGAAGTGCCGATCTGCGCGGAAACCGGGTTACAGGATCCTGCGTGTGAGAATCAACGGCCGGAGTTGTTTAAATCCGATCAGTTACCCCTCAGTGTTGAGTCCGAAGCTGAAACGACACTTACGATAACGCCGGATGGTTAGGGTGCAACGGCAACGAATCGAATGAATACAGGCAGTAGCGCAAAAGTTACTACGAGAGTTGACAAACGGGGTTCTCATGACATACTGACTGCATCTCAAGCAAGAGGAGCAAGTCATGAAAACCCCAAGAGAATATTACCCGAAGAAT
>PIVW01000643.1 GCA_003353825.1 Chloroflexota bacterium | reverse complement strand
CGAAGGAGGGTCTCAGTATCAAGGTTCTGAGGCGACCCTTCGTAAGATTCTCGCGGCGTCGGTGTGGGCCGGGGTAAGGGGGTGGGCCGAACAGATTCGACAGTGGCCGGTAGAGGCACGTTGATTGATGACTCAATGTCGTTAACGTTAGTGATAAGGAATAAACCCGCGGCGGTCATCAAGAGCAGGCAGCAGCAAGCAAGCACCACCAGCGCGATTGCCCCGGTGATGAGAATGGTCCGAGAGGATGAGTTGTTTTGAGATTGTGTCATGAGATTAGGGAAAAAGTGGTTGTATTGATTGTAAATGGGATGTGTTCTGAATACTTAGGGCTGGACCCAGCATGATTCGGAGAGAGGGATCACGCCTCCACCGACTGCACGAACGCCGGTCGGTTCCATATCCACATATATTTTATCATGAGGTAGGTAGAACCAGGTATAAGCTCGGAAGCAGATGCGATGTAGTTCTCCATTAGGATGAAGACGAACATCTTCAACTACCAGACGGCGATCACTGAATCGATTGGATTGCAATTGCCAACGCCAGGCTCTTTCGGCATTGATGGAAAGGCGTCGATGTTGGCCGCTGAGTTGAAGTTGGCGGGCCGGTGCAAACGTTGGCAATAGGGCCAGGGGCACGAGCACGGCAGCAAGCACAAAACCGATGCGCCAAAGTCGGCGCCATTCACTCCAGTGCAACCATTCGGTCAGCAACACAATGATAGCACTAAATACCAGAATTGCTGTGTAATAGATTCCCGCATTCAAGATAAATCCCGCAGGGTCGAATTTGGGAGTGCCAATGCCATCATTCACGTGCGTGGCAAGAGGATAACCCCACCAGCCTGGGCAGATACCGTCACAGCCAGCCTGGTAGTCAGGCGCTCGAAACAAGAAACTGGAAAGATAGCTGATCGCAAACGCCAGGGGAATGGCCGCAATCACCCAGTCGAGTCCTCGGGCGTTGCGACGGAGCCACCAGACGATCGCGAGCAAGGCAATCAAAATAACAGCGGCGGAGACATGCAGTAAACTAGGTGTCATAACTCAAGGCTGACAACCGACAATTGGCTCTAGCAGTTCGGGGGCATGAGTGCGGCTATCGATGCCGTGGACCCAAACATTGGTTGACGCCTTCATCTCGGGCACTTCCAGCCAAAATGTCCAATGATGTTTAGCGTCTCGGGCCAGGCTGACATCGATATCATTGAATTCGAATGTGGTGTATTCGACGTTTCCTGAGCGAATGACCTGTGGTTCTCCAACGGCCAGACGTCGTCCCACCATATTGTCTAGTGATCCGATCAGCCAAACGCGCTCAGGGAGATAGTGCGACGCCAAGGCCAACAAGGTATCTTGAGCTACCAGAACCGCGCTAATATTCGCCAGATTCGCTCGATCGGGAGTCTCGAAACGACCTTGTCGATCATGTGGCCATACGACACGAATCAGGGCATCGATAGATTCAGGCTTTGTCGAGGTTATATCAGTGGGTTTTGGGGGGTCCGGCAGGTAGGTACGAGCGTCGGCAGCATGAATCCAGGGGCTGGACTGGCTCTGTGCCAAAGTGGGAGAGACCCGTGCCAAAAAAACCAAATTGTGATCCGCATCGTTGGCCCATGTCACGTCGATGTCGTTTGACTCCCAAAAAGGAAAGGGATGTTCTTCAACAGAGCGTTGTTCGGCAAGGCCAAGCCGCCGTAACGGCTCAGCATCACGTGCAACCCAGACCTCAACGGTAGGGGTCCAAGCACAGGGTGGGGGTTCCTGGCTACGAGCTTTGTAGACTCGAAGACCCATATTGGCCTTTTCCGCACGATCGACGGAAGCAAAGTCATGTGGCCAAAGAATCTCTATGCGAACATCGACTTCGGCAGGTGGCTCTTGCGAATTAGCAATGGGCATACGTTCAAGCAAGCCGAGATTGCTGGATCCGGCGATCAGCCGGTTTTTGCTACGGGCGAAGCGTTGGATCAAATGATCGCCCAGATCAGCGCTGGCGTCGGTCCAGCTTTGGCCGGAATCCGTACTACGATAGATGCCCCCACCATCTCTACTCACCCACCATGCAGAGGGGTCTGTGGGATCGATAGATAGATCGATGAGGTTTGGCCCGTCCGGCGTCTGAGGGATGGCTCCCTGCCACCGTGTACCGGAAGGAATACCGGTATCACGACGCGCCCATGTTTGGCCGCCATCGTTAGAGACATAAAGCCCTGCCCATTGTAAGGTAAGCGCAACAAGATCACTCGATTTGGGATGCGCAACAAAAAGATTGACATCCCCCTCAGGGATAACGCCTTGAGCATACCATGTTAGACCAGCGTCTTCGGACCGCCACATCTGTCCAATACCTGTATCAGGAGTAGCAATCGCCAACACATCCCCATTTGCTGCCACAGCCAAGGCCTGAATGGGTTCTTCAAGGGATGTCAGTTTCCAAGATGCGCTTTTGTTGGTTGATCGCCATAAACCTTCACGACTGCCGGCGAATACATGATCTTGCTGCCCAACTACCAGACTTGTCGGGTTAAATGATAGGGGGAAGTATTGCCATAAACGTCCCTTATCATCGGTACGGGCGACACCTGTGGTGCTGCGCCCGTAGATGACATTTGCATCCAAAGGATGGGGGACCAGATCAATCAAATTGATATCCTCGAGCCCGCGCATAACGGGAAACCAGGTTTGCCCGCCATCGTCGCTGCGCCACACGAGATGGCGCCCAGAATCGATAGACATGTCACCACCGCTCAACGCCAAGAGTGTATCACCTGTACCTGCAGTAACGGCGAGATCACTGAGGTTGCTGGCAGGGTAGTGGTTACATATTGACTGAAAATGTTCCAATTGATATTCTGCGTTAAAAGCAATCGAGCGGAGTACCATTATGATTCAGAATGTTATCACATATCATTGTACGAAGTGTAACA
>PIVW01000642.1 GCA_003353825.1 Chloroflexota bacterium | reverse complement strand
TTGCTCTTGCGGGTTCATGATGACCTCTCTGATGATGTGATGTTTTTCAGAAAGGTTTGCTCATGAACCCGTTTCCGTCAAGTTTCGTCATACTCCAAGTTCAACTGCGGTGCTACCGGATATTGCAAGGGATTAATTATCCAACAATCTTGCAATATCCGTGAGCAACTCCAACAAAATACTGCCGGTGTGGGATAATTATTTTGCTGGAGTTGCCTTATTCGACACGACCCTTGTACTCTTCGGCAAAAATATCGATGGGTGGGCCGCCAACCACAAAGGGTTGATTGAGATGAACGTCGATCCAGGCGCGTATACGAGCCACGGCTTCGCGAAGCTCGAACCATGCGGACATCCGATAAGGCCTTAGGTCAGCAGCCACGCCCACGGCATCGATACCCAACTGGTCGCAGATATAAAGCGCTCGGGGCAAGTGAAATGCTTGAGTGACCAACACCACCTGCTCTAAACCGAATACTTGTTTGGCACGATAGCAGGAATCGAAGGTGCGCCGGCCCGCGTAGTCGTAGGCCAAAGCTGATTCAGGTACACCATTGTCGCGGGCAAATGCGCCCATGCCGGCAGGTTCATTATACTCGGGGATTTGATTGTCACCCGAAAGCAGTATTTTATCCACCCGTCCAGTCTCATATAAAGAGATCGCCGTATGCATGCGATCCCCGAGCACGGCGCTCAAGCGGCCACTGGGATAGATGCCGGCGCCGAATACAAGGGCAACCGGACGGTGCTCTATCTGATCCAACATGCGAATGCGGTCTCGATTGCGATAGCTGACATCAAAATAAGCGATAACAGCCAGCAATATCCCCGCCGCTATCGTGGCGAAAGCGATCTGCAATAAACGAACTAGCAGCTTGGAAAACGCACTTTTCCCACCCCAGCCCTTTTCAATGGCAATAGGAGTACCGGCCATCATCTACTCGTAATCGCTCGTTCTAACGCGGGTAGAAGATAATCGCCGACCACCACATCCCAACTCATGCGAGAGCCCACAAGTTGTCCCAGATCAAGGAGTTTCTGTGTCTGTTTATCGTTCAAGGGTAGGCGTTCGGCAATGGTCTCGGCTACAATTCGGCTGTTACTAATTTCGATAAGATCGCGGCCATATTGATCCAGGCGCATGGCATCGGAGGGTGTATCGAAGGCCCAGTCGCTGGGGGTTGTGACATAATCCGCTTCGATCAAGTTGGGGAATGCCGCCAGATCCTCACTGGCGCGATGGACAAATCCCACACAGCCGCAGACGTTGGATACCACACACAGAGCCCCGAAACTGAGCGGTTCTACCTGAGCGATGCCAAAGGGTTCGTAAATGCTCTGCCCGAACTCCATATCCGCACCCCACCGCAGGTCCATGAATCCCATATCTGCCGGCATACGCTCGCCGCAGCGCTCCCGGCTCCAGCCAAACTGATTGACAAACACCGCCTTGATCGCGCGGCTTTGCCGGTTGAAGGGTTCGAGACTATTGGCGAAGAACTCGACTTCTTGGCCTAACAGATCGCCGTTATCAGTGCGATGCCCGACCGGCCAGCCATAGTCGTGCTCCCACGCAAATACCTGAGATGGCGAACGGCCGCTGGGTTCAAAACTGGACAAAACGAATAGTACCGCCCGTTTTCCCGCTCTTTCGAAGATCTTATCCAGATGATCCAACACTCGCAAATCACGCCACAGCGCCTTGCTCGTTACAAAACGGGTAACATGGCTGAAGATAAAATCAGGTTTAAAGCCGAGCAAGTTTTGAGTGTACTCTTGTAGCAACGCTTTGCTCTGCTTCTTATCTTGCAACGATAGCGGAGAGCTGGGGATACCGTTATAGACCAGATCAATGGGCTTGAACCGGAAAACATCTCCCAGAAATCGCAACTCATCGACGACAAGATCCCCCACGGCGAAAATGCCATCGCACACGGCTGCAAGTTTGATAAGCGCATGTTTGTAGTAATAATCCTGATTGCCGAACACCGTATCTATACTCATACCATGTTCTCTTGCCACGCGCATCGCGTTGTAAAAACGTGTGTCATGCCCTGCGTGCTCTTCTACCAGGAGGCGGGCTGTCGCTACTTCGTGCGCATAAAAAACCGTCCGCCATTGCTGTGGGTCTTTCATGAGTGCTGCCAGGACCAGAGGCATGCCCATCCACTCATGGGACAGCAGGACTTTTGGGCCGGGAAGATCTGCCACCAATTGGTAAAGCGCAGCATATGCGGGTTCGGCAAGGTGGACGAAGCGCATGAACTCCGAATCAAACTCATACCGCCCACAATCCAGGCCGTAATTATCCCACAGATAGTACTTAAACCCATCCACCGCCGCAGTATTTATGCTGGCCACATTGACCAACAGTATCTCGTGCCATACGCCGCGAAAGGGGCGTTTTCCATAATAGAATTGTACATGATAGGTGTCTTCTATCATCCGAAGCGTCTCGCTCAACTCTGGCGCCAATGTATCGATACCAAACGCCGGAGCATAGCGTATTTGTAATCTGTTCTGTGGTGCAAACAGCCGCTCCATCTCACCGGGGTTCTCAACATTTAGCGGTCCCACAACGATACTGCGCGCAATGTTGCCGTTGTACGAATCAGCGCTGAGCAGGCCATCCAAGACGGCGCCGATTCCGCCGACCTTGACACCTGCTTCATGCGTAATATGAACGATGAGATCGACTGTATCTGACATAATCGTATCTGAGCATTTGTCCTGACATGATATCAATAACTGATTTATATTGTATCACAGCTAGCGCCAGACACTGTGGTCGAGATCGCCACTCCGCTGATGTCAGGTTCTGGCTCTTTGGGACTTCGCGTGACGATCACGAATTTCCGTTGATGATTCCCCCACACCTAGTGGCTGGTTGTGTCAAGCGCCTAGATATAGTGTGGGAGAAATCCGTATCACGCGAA
>PIVW01001355.1 GCA_003353825.1 Chloroflexota bacterium | reverse complement strand
GAAAAACCTTCTTAAGACGGAAGGGGAGTGAGGCTGCGTGCCAGAGCCTGCAAGGACCGGGCCCATGGACTCCATCAGGACCGCCCTCGTCATCTCTTCCTCCCTTGTAGAGGCATTCGCTACAATCACACTCGGCAAAGCCCGGCTCAGGTGCTCGACCTTGCACCTCAGGGTGTACTTGGCCAGGAGGCATTTGACTTGGCTGTCCTGGCTCCGAAGCTTAGGAATAGGCGGCCACCAGCACCATCGCCCTTCTAGACCTTACCCAAGCCTTCCACAAAGGCTCGGGAAATATCGTCAGCTTGCTCGGCATTCAGGTGACTAAACAACTGCGCTGCCTCGCCAGCCAACAAGTCGCACTGTAAGCTCAGCCATCGGAAGTCAGCATAGAACTGGTCATGGGGGGGCCGCATATGGCGATAGGGGGTACCAATCAGTTTGGGGATGCCCACACAGGAGACAAGGAGGTCATTCGAGCCCAGGCTTCGCGCAGCAAGTTCCAGCTGTTCTGCAGCCGTGTTGCCTGGCGACGAGGCGGTCACCACAACCGCATTCGACCCACCGACCGACCGTCCACGGTTAGCAGGGGGGCATCATATCATAAAATGAAAGAAGTGTCGTAAGTATTGGTTAGTATGGGCGTTTTGTTATTTTTACTTAGTATTCAAATTTTCGGTTTGTCTGTTTACTTAGATACCTAATTTTCATGCC
>PIVW01001354.1 GCA_003353825.1 Chloroflexota bacterium | reverse complement strand
CGAATCGTGGAAACCGAGCGTCTTGACGGGTAACAGGGCCTGATCGTGATACATGCATACAGCTACGTCAAAATCGTTGCGCGCGCTATCGCGGAACATAGCGTCCGCCGGATAGGGGCCGGTGATGTTCATGCCCTCAGCGGCCAGCGCGCTAATGGCAGGCTTGATGATATCTCGTTCCTCCCAGCCTAGTAGCCCGTCTTCGCCAGCATGAGGATTGAGGCCCGAAACAGCAATATGGGGCTCAGAAATGGCGAACCGGAGTTTCAGATCAGCATGGGCGATCCGGCAGGTGCGGATGATAAGTTCAGTTGAGATTGCGCCGGGAACTTCCGACAGGGGGATATGAGTAGTGAGCGGGATGGTGCGCATCTGTTCATTGGCGAGCATCATGACAGCAAGCAGATCGTTGCGATGGGGAGCGCCAAGATGGGCAAGAAACTCAGTATGCCCGGGATAGGCAAAGCCGGCCCGCAAGAGCGTAGCCTTCTGGATAGGGTTGGTCACCATCCCTGAGGCCGATCCGTCCTGCACAAACCTGGTTGCGATTTTAATGCTTGAGATCACCATCTGCGCCGTTTTAGCAGACGGTTTACCAGGAACCGCCTTGACCAGATCTTCTATCCCTATGACCGGCAGCGCCTCCTGGAACACAAGTAGAGCTTCTGCCGGATGTGATATCGCAGCGATAGGGATGTCTATGCCGCGCGA
>PIVW01001353.1 GCA_003353825.1 Chloroflexota bacterium | reverse complement strand
CGCACCAACAACGATACCGAATCCCTCTTCGGACGAGTGCGCCGACAAACCCTCCTCACTTCCGGCCCCTACCACGCCAGACAGCGCCTACATGAACAGGGAGCCTGGTTGCTCTTTGATATCGTGCCTAATCTGCAGAAACAAGTACTATCCTTCCAACGTATCTCTCTGGCGGATTGGCGGCACGAGCGTCAGCGTCTTCGCTCTCATCTCTCCACCTTTTCTGATGACCGACGCTTTCGTCGTCACCCTCTCAAGTATTTAACTGGCCTGGAAGCACATGCAGAAAATATCGCTCGTCTACTTTAGATATCCCCGCCTGGCCTCGCTGGTGTGCGACTTTTTCTCTTTGGCCTTATTTCCCTTCTGTCGCCTAAAACCACAGAAAATCTTAGCGCTAGGAAATGTCTATCTAGTTGAAAGGTGAAAAGAAAATAGGAAAGTACTTTTGACATTCTGGTTATTGTGCTCTACCATACATTATTCTGAAATAGAATAGCCTCTGTTTACTAATACCTTCGCCAATTTCGTTACGGTACCAAAACAGACAATTTGGTGGAGAGAAAGTGTCAAAAACTGATCGTTTTCAAGGCATGGTAGGACTGCACTTCAACTGGGAGTAGGACACCATCGTTGAATGAGGCGTAAAGCCTCTAGCGATGGCCGCCCTCGTTGCTTGTGGGGCCGCCACTGCGGCGGAGGAACTTTGAA
>PIVW01001352.1 GCA_003353825.1 Chloroflexota bacterium | reverse complement strand
ATGTGGTCGAGGAAACCCTGGCCGGTAGGACGGGTGGGATCAAGGAGACGACTATCGCCATGGAGGTGTTCGATCGCGATATTAACGCAGACCCCGAGCACAGTTCTATTGTTCGAGTATCGGCGGCTCGACTCCGCAGGAAGCTGAGTTACTATTACGCCTCATCCGGTCAAAATGATCCCATCCGCATTGAGATCGCCACCGGTTCTTATGTGCCAGGCTTCACTCTGATTGAAGATTCCGGGACAGGGGGCCAGATTGAGGACAAGACCCCAGTTGAAGCTAAAACTGCAGCTATTAGAACCTCTGGTGACACCTCTCGTTCAGGCTGGCCTCGCCGGCTCGGCCTGGTAGTCGGGATCGTGGCGATTGTCGCCATCGTCTGGAACCTTGCCTCCAACCTGGCACCTGACCCCGTTGTCTCGGAGAAGCCCTTTGTTGTTGTCTTGCCACTTATGGTTGCCGGCGCAGGAAAATTCAATACCGAGATAACCGCGGGTTACCTGGATGCGGTGATTGTCGATCTCACCCAGTTATCCGGGCTCTCCGTCATGGCGGCAGGCTCAGCATTGAATGTCGCAAGCGAAGCCATACCCTTGCAAACTTTGAGAGACGAACAGGGGGTGAGCCATGTCCTCCAGGGCACTTTGATATCCCGGCAGGAGACCCTGCGCATCAGCGTACAACTAATCGATACCGGTACTGGGCAAGCA
>PIVW01000641.1 GCA_003353825.1 Chloroflexota bacterium | reverse complement strand
CGCAGGTCGGAGGCCGGCAGGCGGCGCAAGTATTACCGGTTGTGCCAGGCGTACGGCGGTACGAGCAAGTTAAGTTGAACGTATCGATGGGACACAGAGTAGGGAAACTGCACATGAAGAGTCACGGCGCCGGGGAAGTTGGAAAGCTGATGTCCCAGCTATCTCGAGATCTGCCCAAAACAAGCAAAGTACTAGTTTGCTGCCATAAGGATGTTGAGTACCGCTTTCAAGGATACGAGATATGTGACAAATTTGCTACTACACACTGGGGAGATGTCGACGGCAGAAATGTCAACGCCGGACAAAAACGGCACCATGCGCCGGAGCAACAGCGCACCACGTTGATTGATTTAGCCGGATCAAAAGTACACCACTTGGGGTGATTTCAGGTTTGTCCACGGTGGCGCATGGCGCAGTGCCTTCCACAGCGACGTAGCTATGCGCCGCTGTGGTCAAGCCGGGATACTGGCCGGAATGTAGGATTGGGCTATCGGGGTTTTTCTGGCTGGATGCTCTGTTTGAGACGGAAGCTTTCGCCGTTCATCTCCAGAATGTGAACATGGTGTGTCAGCCTGTCGAGAAGCGCGCCGGTCAGGCGCTCTGATCCAAATGTGCTGGTCCATTCGTCGAACGGCAGGTTGGATGTGACGATAGTGGAGCCGCGCTCGTAGCGTTGGGAGAAGACTTCAAACAGCAATTCGGCGCCGGTTGGTGACAGCGGCACATATCCCAGTTCATCGATTATCAGCAGACTGTATTTGGCGATCTGTTTTTGCAGACGCAGCAGACGTTTGTCATCCCGGGCCTCCAACAGCTCATGCACCAGTGCCGATGCGGTGATGAACCCTACGGCCAAGCCCTTCTGGCAGGCGGCTAGTCCAAGGCCGAGAGCAATATGTGTCTTGCCGGTTCCGCTGTTACCAACAGCGATGATATTCTCTCGGCCGCTGATGAAGTCACAACGGGCCAGTTCCATGACCAACATCTTGTTGAGGGATGGCATGGCTTTGAAGTCGAAGCTGTCGAGGCTCTTGGTGGTGGGGAACTTTGCAGCCTTGATCCGCCGTTCCACCATACGCCGTTCCCGGTCGATCAATTCCAATTCTGCCAACCTCAAAAGATAGCGGGCATGATCAACACCTTCGGCAGCACATTGTTTGGCAACCTTGTCATACTCACGCAGGAAGGTCGGCAATCGTAGCGACTTCAGATGATGGGCAAGCAGCAGCTGTGGCGTATCGTTCATGATCTGCTTCCTGTTAACAGAGCCATGTAATCACCGGCCGAAGTGGCCGCCACATGGGCTTTGGGCAGATAGGGGTAGACGGTCATATCAAGACGTGGCGGTCGCCGTTCGATCCGACACAGCACCAGGTGCTTGACCGCATCAAAGCCAATCGTTCCCCGTTCAATGGCGCTTGTGATGCCGGCTTCCACATCGGCCAACTGGAATGTCTCCAGCAGCCGCAGGACCTGGACGAACTCGCGTTTGCCAGTTTTGCCCATACGAGCCTCCAGCAGGCGACGCAGGATGATAAAGGTTTGGGGCAGTTCCCAGTCGGCCAGTGGTGCTGCCTGATCTAGCGCATTGGTCTTTTGTTCGAGCAGCGCCAGATAATGCAGTGGGTCGAAGATGTAATCCTCTTTCTCCCATGATCTTGGGTGACGCGCGATAACCTCGGTTCCACAGGCGATGACAACTTCATGCACATAGCCTCGCACCAAAACTTGTTGGTGGCCGTACTGCGTTGGCACGGAATAATCATTGCCGCGATAGCGTACGAGGGACAGAGAACTGACACGCACCGACTGCTTGTCACAGGCATCGTAAGGAACGGCAGGTAAAGGTTGAAGCTGCGCCGCATCCGCTGCAAACCGTTCGCCAATGCTACCTTTGTGACCACGCAATCGATCGTTCATCCGCTTGCGGCATTGCTCGGCCAGATAAGCATTGAGACCATCAAAGCTGGCGAACCGAGGTTTGGGCACCATGAAGTTGCGGCGGGTGTAGCCCACCATTCCTTCGACCTTGCCCTTATCGTTGCCCTTGCCGGGACGACCAAAGCGATCCTCAAACAGATAATGCGACACCAGTTCTGAGAACACCCGGGTTCGTTTGCGCGTTCCATCACCCATAATACGGGCGACGGCGATCTTGGTATTGTCGTACAGGATCGAAACCGGCACACCGCCGAAGAACTCAAACGCAGCCACATGGGCATCGCAGAACGCTTCTGTGGTCTCAGCCGGATAGGCCTTTAGGAAACACGCATCCGAATGCGGCAGTTCCATCACCAGAAAGTGGATCTTGCGTTCAACACCACCGATAATCGCAAGGGCCTCGCCAAAGTCGGCTTGAGCATGGCCTGGCGGATGAGCCAGTGGCACAAACATCTCTCGCTGACGCTGCCTGGCTGCATGAATGTAATCCTTCACAATCGTGATGCCGCCAGCGAACCCATGTTCATCGCGCAGCCGCTCAAAAACTCGCTTCGATGTGTGCTTCTGCTTCTGAGGAACGGTTTTATCGGCCTCAAGGATCGCATCAATAATACCAACGAACGGATCGAGCTTCGGGCGCCGTATTGGCTGACTGCGCCGATAGCCCGGTGGAACCGAAAATACCAGCATCTTATCGACAGTTCGACGGTTGATACCAAAAATCCGGGCCGTCTCACGACGGCTCAAACCGTCAACAAGCACAGCGTGACGAACACGTCCGTATAATTCCACTTGCTTCAACCCCGCCCTCCGTCAAAACGAAGAGCTTAGCGGGACGGAAAAACTATTCCGTCTGCGGCAAGACAATCCAGCCGCTAAGTGGTGTACTATGCAACCGGCGTTCTCAGTCCGCGTTCGAATTGCTTTTCGTCATATTCGCACCTGCAGCAAAGGTCCGCTTCTCTAATTGGGTGTTTAAGTCAAGCTCATTTTCCTTCTTACTTTCTTTGGGTC
>PIVW01001351.1 GCA_003353825.1 Chloroflexota bacterium | reverse complement strand
TTCAGGGGATGTTCGCTGCCACTGCAGCAACCATAGTTTCCGGTGCAGTAGCAGAGAGGATTAAACTAAGTTCGTTCCTCGTCTTTTCCACTGTCTTCGTAGGACTGATATATCCAATAACCGGTTCCTGGAAATGGGGCGGCGGCTGGCTGGACAGTCTGGGATTTTATGACTTTGCAGGCTCCACCCTTGTGCATACAGTAGGTGGTTGGGGCGCACTTATCGGTGCTATTATGCTGGGGGCACGCAAAGGAAAATATGTTGACGGGAGAATTAACCCAATCCCGGGGCACAGTTTACCCCTGGCCACAATCGGAGTTTTTCTTCTCTGGCTCGGATGGTTCGGCTTTAACGGCGGTTCGGTATTAAGCGCTGACCCGGCGCTCGTATCACTGACACTTGTTACAACATGCATCGCTGCTGCGGCAGGCATCGTAGGTGCAATGATAACAACATGGACAATCTCGAAAAGACCTGATCTCTCGATGGTCCTCAACGGATGTCTTGCCGGCCTTGTCGGGATCACGGCAGGTGCTGACCAGATGGGGCCAAATTCTGCATTCTGGATCGGACTGATCGCCGGTGGCCTGGTTGTAGTATCTGTTATGGCTATAGACAAATTACGAATAGACGACCCTGTTGGTGCAATTTCGGTCCACCTTGTATGCGGCATCTGGGGCACCCTGGCAGTCGGTCTGTTCGGTGCAATGGCCGG
>PIVW01000640.1 GCA_003353825.1 Chloroflexota bacterium | reverse complement strand
GGGTAACTGGTCGCCTCCTGTTGGGCAGATGAACCATAGTTAATGACAAAGCCCGGGTCATGAGTTGAATCTCGAATGAGTCGAGCGCGTGACAGGGAGCATTGATGAATTTGTGCATGGTTGAAATTCCGCTGAGATAGTTTTTGACTGATTGAGGTGAGTTGAACTGCTGAGCCAGAAATTCTATGTACGTTAAAATAGTGTCTATGGATGGGTTGACAGATACTCTGTTATGTTGCTTGCAGAATGATTGAAATTTTTCGATCTGTATGCGTTGGTTGTGTGTGGTGCCTGGTCGAAAGGCGAAAGCTTGGCGCTTCAATGCTGCCTGTTGCAGATCTGTAAAAACGATGAATGATGATATTTACAATGAGAAAAAGCTGGCTGACATTTGAACTTCTCTTACTTTGGCGAGTTGTGGCAAATTATGGCTGTTAGATGGCTGAAGATGGCGTCTAGAGAGCATGTCTGGGGCCACCATGAGTCTCCCCGGGCAATGCACCACCGAGAGCGAGAATTCCAGCTTGGCTTGGAGCATCCACACCTGGCGTGCTATTGCTAATAGTGTTTTGAGTGCAGCCAGCACGTTCAGCGCCTCCAACTGTGTGATTGGCCATTCCCGCTGTGTGACCGTTGTTGGGTGCGGTGTGCCGTAATACTCGGAGATGTTCTCGTCCCCTGTTTTCTGGATGGTGTCCCCAGCTCCTGCCAGGCACGAGTCCACCCTGATGTCGTAATGTTGTTTTGGTCCTCCAAAACAGCTGATCCCGAGACATGACTTTGCGTGTGCGGGCAGTCGAAGCATCCGTACCGCTGTCGTCCGTCGGGCTGGTGACCTGAGGAGATGAAACCGGTAACGTGTGTGTGACACTTTGCCTGAGGGCATCTGACGGCCGAGAACTGTCGTGTGAAGTTTCGCGCCTTTGCCGCTGGCTTGACTGTGTACCCGAGTGTATGACGTTAGACTTTGCACCAGGCTGGCTGGTGACTAGGCTGTCTGGCTGAGAGATGTGTGATTGATGCGAGGTTGTGACTGGTTGTGACTGGTTGGTATGCGGGACCCGGGGGCTAGCTATTGATCTTGTTGCTGCCCGAGTCCCTGGCCCTCGTTTTTTGCTGACTGGGATTGACTGCCTATCTTGCTCTTGTTGTTGCAGTCGGCCTCTGCATGGTTGAAAATGCGGTTAAAACGCCCATAGCAAAAGGTGCAGCTGTGCTGAAAGAGCCGTCCGTTGACCCTGTGAGAGCCATTAGAAGAACAATTCCCATCATTGAACCTGTGGCATAGATTCAATCCTCCACCTCCGTTGCGTGCTGATTGCTCATTCCTAGAATAGTTGTTGTTCTGCCGGCTAGACTCCTTGTTGCTTGCAGCTGCCGAAGCACCGTAGAGATGTGATGCCCTCAGTTGCTCAATCTTGGTAAGGTTGGTCCAGTCTAGGTTGCCCGACTTGATCTTTGAGAGGACTATATGGCAAAAATTTCTGCAGATACTCCATTCGTGAGATGCCGCATCCTCCATTAGCCTCTCATAAAAGGGGAACATGAAGGCCTGCACTTCCGGTCTCTCTGCGTTGGCTGATGCTGTGAAACCGTAAGACAACTCTGCCATGGAAAGATCGTTGAATTTGATATCTTCCTCTCCGTTCCTAAAGACGTGCTCTTGTGGCCAAGTAAACTGTGAGCTACTCGTTGATCCACCCCCGGGGAGGCTCATAGCTGTGGCATTCATACCTGCATAGCTGGCTGAAGGTGCGGTAGCATGGCGCTGCCTGCCGGCCTGTTGCGTCACCCGGATCTGAGAGAGACGATCGGCCACAGAATCGGCGAGGTCGTGCGATGCGTTGTGGTGCTGCGGAGGTGTGAAGCTACTCTGTTGCAGAGAAGGAGGTATGTTAAACTGATGAGACGACTGAGGCGCGTGAGGTATGTTAAACTGATGAGACGACTGAGGCGCGTGTGTCGGAAATTGTTGTTGCAGCGGGGGGGGCAGACTGAACTGGTCTGGCTGAGATGCAAAGTGCTGTTGAAACGAACCCGCTGTGGGAGCCATGTTGTTGGTCGCGTGCGACTGTAACCCAAAATTGGCTGTAGCGTCTTGTTCGGTGGGACGAGCGCTGTGATTGGGAGCAGGGGTGAAACAATTGTGAGAGTCATCGGTCTCCATCCATTGTTCTCGCTCGGCGCGACGTTCCTGGTCCATAATGGCCACCTGGGATTTTAAAGCTTTCAGTTCATCTACCGTTTCCCCGAGTCTAGATAACATGGTCTGTAACAGTTGTTCGGTAGGGGTCATAACGTTTTGACCCCCTGCCGCTTCCGGGGCCCCTGAAGATCCTCCGGGGGGTACAGGCCTGCCCTGGGGCCCCGGGTTCCCTTGAAAAACAGCTAACGTGGGTAGTGGTTGGTTTGTGGCTGTTGGTATAGGTATTGGAATGGTCTGGATGGTGTCGGGCACGGACGTGGCTCGTGGGCGTCCCCGTTGGGCACGAGATGGCCGAGATGTGGCTGTGGGCTGACTGTTCGCGGTGGGAGCTGCCTGACTAGCGGCAGAGGTGACCCTTGTGGTCTGACGAGATGAGCGTCGGCGTGCAATACTGGCTAGTACACGGGAGCACCTATTACCAACCGGGCGAACGTGGACGGCCAGACAAGTGGAACAGTAGGCCAGCCTCTTCATTGATGAGGTCATTTTTGCCCACAATTTTTCCTTAACCCACAAACTATTCAATCTAAAATTTAGGTCAACACCCAATTGGCAAGGTGTTCTAAAAGACTGTCAATGCAGCCGATAAAAGCCCAAATGATTAAAATGTTTTTTAAAAGCAAAGCCAGAAAACAATTTCAATCTTATATGACATATACTTACTTCGGAGCCGTGTACTTAACAGTGAAATGTAGCACCTACAGAAAGGCAAATTTGGTCATTCACTGGCGGTAGTCCGAAGTTTAATGAA
>PIVW01000139.1 GCA_003353825.1 Chloroflexota bacterium | reverse complement strand
TGTGGCCACTGCTGGCTACGGTCGTGCTGGCACCACTCGTCTGGATTTTTCGCCGCCACTTCGAATTAGAACCTGTGGAGGGGTTTGGGCCCAGGCAGTTGTTCCGGCCAGGCGCGCTGGTGCTCGCTCTGCTCTTCTTTCTATTAGGACTCAGTCCCTTTCTCTTATTCAATTGGCAAACAGGCGCTACATTCGATCATTTTCTGGGCACATTAAGCCAATCCTATTACGGGATTGAAAATACCAACTATCTGGAAAATATCGCCATTCGCTGGGGGCAGATCGGGGATTATTTGAAGGGCAATCATTTTTGGTACCTGGGTGGTAACTTCGTCGATCTCCTCGCTTACCCGGCTTGGCTACTGGGTTTTGTGATTACGCTGGCTTTGCTGCTATTGCGCCGGCGAGATCCTCATGAACGAGCGGGGGCCCTGAGAAGCTTGTTCTTTTACGCCTATTTCGCTCTGTTACTCTTACAGACACCCCTAACCCCTACCGCTTTGTGGTACACGCATCTGGCCTTTTTCTCTCCTGTACTGGCATTGGGGATCGCTACCTCATGGGATCTGTTATTTCGGCAGTTTCGGCATCTTCAGGCAACCGCACTGGCCGTCGTATTTGTGGCTGCATTAGGATTGAGCAGCCTGCGCGCCGATATCGGCTACCATCAGTCGCTGACCGCCAGTGGTGGCTATGCCGACCATTCAGACGCCTCCTATCGCTTATCCGAGGTCCTGGTTGCAGAAGGCATCAGCCAACCCTACGCGCTCGACTGGGGTTTCGATGCACCCCTCATCCTGGTCTCGGGCGGCGACATCAACCCCATCGAGATATTCGGCTACGACCGTTTTGATGTACCCGGAGATGGCTACTCGGATCGGATCCGGCCTTTGCTGAAGGACTCAGACTCCGTATTCCTTCTGCACGCCCTCGACCGCACCAACTTCCCCGGCCGCCGTGAAGCACTGAAAACTATCGCCATCGAAGAGGGCATACAGTTGGAAACCATTGCCATCATTCGAGAACGATCGGGGGCCCCACATACTGAGATCGTGCGGCCACTGGTCCCGTAACGTTACATTCATGTTGCACTACAGGAAAGTGCTACGCTAATGACGTTGATTTCCACAGATCTTTCTCATGCCTGACACCATAGATTTCGGCAAAACCAGCAAAGATTACAGCCGCCACCGTGCCGGGTTTCCGGACGAGTTTTTCAATAGGTTACGAGCATTCCATGTAGGACTACCCGAACAGCGTCTGCTTGATCTGGGCACAGGAACCGGCACATTAGCCCGGGGTTTCGCCAGGCGAGGTTGTGATGTCACCGGCCTGGATCCGTCGTTGCCTATGCTCAAGGCCGCACAGCAACTCAACAGCGAGCCCGGGACGCATTTTCATCTGGTCAATGCCGCATCAGAAGCAAGCGGACTGGCTGCCAAGGCATTCGATGTGGTGACGGCAGGTCAATGCTGGCATTGGTTCGAGCGGTCTCAGGCCGCGGCTGAAGTCAGACGGCTGCTAATTCCAGGTGGTGTTCTGGTGATCGCCCACTTCGATTGGTTACCACTGTCCGGTAATGTTGTGGACGCGACCGAACGTTTGATCCTCGAACATAATCCCCGGTGGGCTGGCGCCGGCGGTACGGGATTACACCCCGATTGGTTGGCCGATGTAGCGTTGGGTGGGTTCGTGGAGATCGAGACCTTTTCTTTCGATGTGCCCGTTTGGTACAGCCACGAAGCTTGGCGGGGGCGCATACGAGCCAGCGCCGGTGTGGCTGCGAGCCTGCCTCCGGCAGCCGTTGCCCAATTCGATGAAGCTCTTCGCGAATTGCTCGTATCGAGATTTCCTGAAGATCCGGTCTTGACCCCACATCGTGTCTGGTCTCTCGTCTGTCACGCCCCGTTGATATGAAGACCCTTTTCCATCCTGTAACGCTTTCGGGCTATTTTTTCGGCGGGTGGTATAATATTGTGTTGGCGGTTGACTGCTCTGTGTTGGTTTCGAGACTGACAGTGAGCGGTCTTGTTCACCGCAGTTCCTGTACCCCAATATGTATCGTATGAAGCCACAACACAAACGCCTGTTTTGGACCGCCATTGCCATCATCAGTACCACATACGGAAAGCGAACACTCTAGCACTAGGTATGAATTCGATGCACTCACCCCCTCAGTCGCAACCCTCTAAAACCCCATTCCTAGCATATCTTGGAAAACCATTACTGATCTTCACTATTACGCTCGTTGCCGCCTTTGTTGTTACGATTGTCCCTTGGGCTTTAGCGCGTTACGGCTTTGCCGTCATACTTCTGTGGATACTACCTGGCTTGGCCTGGGGACAGCTCATCCCCACACATTATCTGGATCGCTTTGAACACCTAACAATTAGCCTCGGCCTCAGTTTCGTTGTCACACCAATCGCGATTCTGTTACTCTCCTATCTTCCGGGACCCTTAACAGCCACACACATCTTGCTGGGAATCGTTGTGCTAGTTGGCTTGCCATTAGCTATTTTTACCCTCGTTCAACGCAAAAACCAAGCCCGCGATAATGACACTAGCGACGGTGATCCGGTTATGGCGGATTCATCCACTAAACCACTGTGGCACAGGATATGGTTCTGGTTGATGATTGTGTTTATCATTGCAGCAGGCATGCGCTTCATCAATCTGGACTATTCAGAATTCCAGGGCGATGAAGCGATCGTCATGATCAATGCTGCGCGCATACTCGAGGGGGATGATGGTGTTGTCTTTCAACACAAAAAGGCACCAGCAGAAATCACAGTTGTTATGGGGAATTGGCGCCTAACTGGTATTACCAATGAATGGATGGTCAGATTACCGTTTGCCTGGATAAGCCTATTGGGACTGGTTGGTGTCTATCTCTTTGGCCGTCGCTTAAAAAGTCCAGCCGTAGGCATCATTGCTATGGCTTTACTGGCGATTGAAGGTTATCTTGTTGCCTTTGCACGCATTACCCAATATCAAAGCATTGTCTTCGCACTCACAACTCTCGCCTTATTATGCCTACTCGTCTACTACAAAAAAGATCACAGTGCCCTTGTTTTAGTCGCTGCTATGTTTTTCGCTGGAGGTTTACTGACTCATTATGATGCTGGCTTGGCATTGCCTGCCGGGATTCTCCTCATCATGGCAAAATTATGGAGAGATCGACAAAACATCTGGCGCGAACTCGCCTACGTTGTGTCCGCGGGTATACTCGGCTTGATCCTTATAGGCATTTTTTATATTCCGTTTTCCCAGAGCTCTTGGGTTGAGTATACGTCGGCCTACGTAGGCTCACGAGTAGGCGGCACTATTAACAACAACATCCAGCAGACGTTTGTTCTCAGCACTGTTTATGATTCTATCTACTTCTTGATTTTAGTGGCGCTAGCCTGGTTGATGACAGCCCTTGTCACTTGGGCAAAATGGGGCAAAATCGGTCTCGGAATCGGCTTTCTGTTCATTTTGGCGTCGGTAACCGCTATGGGTTGGCCCGAGCTCTGGATCGTGGGCGAAAGTACCCTAGCCTGGCTACCCTTCACAATTCTGATCATGGGAGCATTACTTGCGCCAAAACAATCGATGGGTAGACGAGCAGTTTGGGTGTGGTTTGGTTTCCCCTTCTTGTTTTACATCTTTCTGGTTTCATTTCCTTGGACACATGTTCACACATTCTTCACACCCTGGACTTTGCTTGGTGCGCTGGGGTTGCTCGAAGTCTGGCAGTGGCTGAAGCGGCGCTCGCATACGACGCAATTGGTGGCTGTTGGACTTGGTGCGGGCATCTATGTTCTGTGCGCGTTTTATACCGTCACGATGTTTGTCGATCACGTACCAGAATACCGACGCAATTTCCCCGAAGCGCAATATTCGATTTACTGGACGCCCTATGAGCAAATCCCAGAAGCGGGTCTCTTTGGTTTTCCTTACCGGGCAGGCTGGAAAGTCGTAGGCTATCTGAGAGACAGCGATCAGTTTGCTGCCAGTTACAGCAGCAATGAAGAGCGGCACATTACTAATTATTACACCCGTCACGCCGAACGCCGTAGCTGCCTCACCCCCGAGGTCTACATCACAGCTGTCAATGTCCAGGATGAAAGTGGTATCGAATGGAATCAGGTCGAGTCTTATTATCAACCGGCAGTTGTGGTCACGGTCGAAGGTGAACCAAAATTGACGATACACCGCCACGATGTCACAAAAGAATCAACGAAGGTTCGTGTCGAAGACTATTCGCGTCTTTTTGACCAAAACACAACACCCGATAAAGTCGCTGCCATCACCCAGGAGACTGAATTTACTGCGCCTGAGGACTACATCCCACAAGACATTGTACTGGGTGAATTTGCCAGACTTAAGGGCTACACACTCAACACAGAACAAGCCAAGCCCGGAGGCTATATCGATCTCACCCTACTGTGGGAAGTCACAGATCTGCCGACCGGGGAATATCATATCTTCAATCACTTGCATGATGGGGCGATGATGCGTGGTCAATTAGATGGCAAACCATCGTGCAGCGCTCGCCCTACATCGGGTTGGCACCCTGGAGAGACTATTATCGATCCACATCGCATCCCCATCAAGATAGATAGCCCAACCGGGACGGTGCCTTTACGAATTGGCATGTATGAGCTAGAAACTCTACAACGGCTTGATGTGACGACGCAGGACGGAACCTATGTAGCTGACAATGTTTATCTAACCGATGTAACCATTTTGGAACCATGAAGGAAAGAGTACAACCTTGTCTAACGAAACCCTGTTTGATGCAGACGATAAGGTGAAAGGAGAAGAGAAGAAGCAGTATCCTCTGCTCAAACTGCTCATTTTTGTGAGTATCCTGTCGATTGCTTCTTTTTTCCGGCTCTATCATATCGACAGGCTTCCACCTGGGGTCTGGTATGATCCCGCTTGGTATGGTGTCGATGCTCTCGAGATTCTGGCCGGAAAGCTGCCCATCTTTCTGCCCACTAACTTCGGGCGGGAAGTGCTTTTCAGCTATATTACTGCACTGACCGTGTGGCTTTTTGGCGCTGTGCCTCTGTCTATTCACATTGCCTCTGCTATTGTTGGCATCCTCACCATTCCGGCGATATATTGGGTCGCCAAAGAACTATTTGCCGAGGAAGAAGGTGTGCTAGGCGACTACGGAGCACTCCTGGCTGCCTTCGTGCTGGCTGTCTCCTACTGGCACCTCAGTTGGAGCCGCTTCGGTGTTCGGGCAATTCTTCTCCCACTGTTTTCCTGCTTGGCCTTTTACTACTTGCTGCGGGCTTTTCGCACAGAATTACGGTGGAACTATGTGCTTACAGGTGTACTGTTAGGGTTGAGTGCTTATACCTATCAAGCCGCTCGCATCATGCCGCTTGTGGTCATCGCAGGCTTTATCATCCACATCACCCACAAAGCGCGTTCGGGCAAGGACGATGTTTGGAACTTTATGATCGTAGTCGGGACATCGGTAATTGTTTTCGCTCCCCTGGGATCTTATTTCCTCACCCATCCCGGCAGCTTTTCCGAACGCATCAACCAGACTTGGGCGGTCAACCAAGAACAAGGGATTGGCTCCAACTTGCAAGTAATGTTGGAGCGATTCGTCGGATATTTCCTGATTCTGCTCCGCACCGGCGAAAACGAAATCATCTACTACCTGCTTGGACGTCCCATCCTTGATATCTTCGCCGCCATTTTATTCCTCTTGGGGATGGGAATCGGCCTGTGGCGCATTAAACGGCCGAATTACCAATTCATATTTGCATGGCTGCTGATTATGATCGTGCCTGCTATTCTAGCGGTTGGCCAAACCACCAAGCGGGCGATCGGTAGCCTACCTGTGGTCGTGCTCTTCATTGTATTGGGCGCATTGGCTCCCTGGAGGGGATTAAACCACTGGGCGAGAAAGCGGGACACGCGGGTGGCACATGTACTCAAATACGTTGGTCAGGGGGCGATCGTGCTGACTCTTGTCGCTAGCTCAATCTTCACCTTTTATGATTATTTTGTAGTCTGGGGCGATGATCAAGACCTCTATACCCACCTTGAAACCCCGCTCTCGGAAATCGGTCAGTACACAACAACCTTGTCAGAAGATGAGCCTGTTTACATTTCCCCGGTACCTGTCGAGCACCCAAGCATTGTCTTTGGTTCAAAGAGGCGTGGCGGCCTCAAACGATACAATGGTCGGGTCTGCATGGTCACGCCCACAGAAACACAGTCAGATATCACCTACATCATCCTGCCCGGCGAACAAGATGATCCCTTCAGTCTGGAAATGCTCGCCACTTACTTCCCTGATGGCGAAATCAGTGCCAATGGATCATTGCACTATGGTCAGCCCTCCTTCCTAGCCTATCGAGTGCCTGCAGGAATGCAATCTCAAATGACGCCATCCACCTCAGCCCTTGCTAACTGGGAGAACTACATCCGCCTGTTGGGTTATGACTTCGACCGTTCGACCTACCAACCTGGTGATACCATATATCTCACTCTCTACTATGAAGCTCTGGGCGATATAGACGCCGACTACACCGCCTTTGTACAACTTCTGGGCGAATTCAACCCCGCCAGCAATGGACCGCTTTGGGCTGGATATGACAGCCAACCCTGCCAGCAATTTTACCCAACATCTACTTGGGCGCCTGGTGAAATCGTTCGGGAGCAAATTACATTTCACATCCCACCCGAAACCCCGGCGGGCATGTACGAGCTGCACACAGGATTCTATCTTTGGCCATCCTTGGAACGACTGTCACTGATGAAAGAGACAGGGGGGGTGATTGGCAATTCCTACATGCTAGTTCATGTCGAGATTGGCGAATGATAGTGTGGGTTTGACTATCATTCTGGCCCAGGCATAATCTAGGTCTGCTAGCGCCGATAATCTGTCGTCTTACGACGCACGCCGCCAGGGGATAAATCTCAAACAACGCCCGATTTATCGGGCTCACAAGACATTTTCTTCAACGAATCAGCTCCATAGATGGGGCACTGTTCTGTAGCCGAAGTGTATACCCCACGGCGGATCTCGCCAGAAGCACGATCCACAGAAAAGGACAGAAGTGAAATATCCAAGTAACAACAAAACCATTTCTCAAGAATTCGGAAAAACTTTCGGGCTATTCTTTTGGCAGATGGTATAATCATCTGTTAACGACTGACTGTACTGTGTTGGTTACACGACCAAATGCAAACAGATTTCCGCACCGCAACTGTTGTTATCCTGTACCCAACATATGAAACTGCTACACAAGCGTCTGTTCTGGACTGCCATCGTCATTCTCCTCCTGTTGGGATTGGGGCGGATTCTCACATGGCCCACAGAATCAAGTGGCAATAGCCATAGCCCAGTGGTGATTAGCGAATTCATGGCAGCCAATCAAACTGCAATAACTGCACTTAGCGATGAAGAGGGCGAGTTTGAAGATTGGATTGAGCTTTATAATCGCGGCTTGAGAGATGTTAACCTTGGCAATTGGACACTGACAGATAGTCCCTTTCAGCCCGAAAAATGGATGTTCCCTGCTGTTGTTCTGCCTGCAGGTGAGCGCCTGCTATTGTTTGCTTCAGCTAAAGATCGCAGTTCACTGCTGAAATCAGTTTCCGGTGATTCAGGCGAAACCTCTCCTGCATATCTGCACACCAATTTCAGACTGAACGCGGATGGCGGTTTTCTGGCATTGTATGACCCCAGCTCTCGCCGTTATCTTGATGCCATTGAGGTTAGTTACCCCACTCAGGTAGGAGATAAGTCTTATGGTTTGTGTCCAGAAATCGATGGTTATTGTTATCTCGACCAACCCTCACCTGGTGAAGCCAATCTATCTATAAAAGCTCAACAAAACCTGGTTGCATCGGTACATTTTAGTCGGACAAGAGGTTATTACGACGAGCCCATCGATGTAGCTCTCAGTACCGATACGCCCGAGGCAGTTATCTATTACACCCTAGACGGCAGCGATCCCTCTACAATCAATGGTATCCGCTATGAGATGCCGATTTCGCTGGACAACACCACTGTACTGCGAGCAACTGCCTTCAAGCCGGACTTGCAAGCACCCGCATCGGTCACGCACACCTATATTTTTATAGATATGGTACGGCAGCAGGTCGGTGATCCCCAAGGTTGGCCTGAGACCTGGGGCACACACCGCAAAACCACTGCCGGCTACGTCCATGGCGAACCAGTGCGATCAGACTACGGCCTGGACCCGGACATTGTTAACGACCCTGAATACGGCCCCATGCTGAACTCCAGTTTGGAGGCGCTTCCGGTCATATCCCTGGTAACCGCCATCGAAAATCTGGATATCTATTTCGAGGACCCGCAGATGCGCGGCCCTGAAGCAGAGCGCCCCGCCTCGGTTGAATTGTTTTATCCTGACGGCAGCCGGGAGGGGTTTCAGACCAATGTCGGAGCCAGGTTACAGGGGGGTTTTTCCCGCTGGGAATATATGCCCAAACATTCATTCCGGCTCTTCTTCAAGTCCGATTACGGCCCCTCCAAGCTGGTCTACCAACTTTTCCCCGATTCATTTGTCAGTGAATTTGACACCCTGGTGATGCGAGCGGGAGCCAATCGCAGTTTCATGAGCGTGCCTGCGAATCAGAATCCACACGATGCGGCCTATGCCCGTGACCAATGGGGTCGAGCATCGCAGATCGAGATGTCGGGAGTGGGTTCGCATGGCATATTCGCCCACCTTTATCTTAATGGTCTCTATTGGGGTCTTTACAATGTCGTAGAAAGACCAGACGCATCCTTTGCCTCCTCCTACTATGGTGGCAAGAAAGCAGACTGGTACACAGCCAACCACGGAGGTACTGTCAGTGGCCAGTGGGATCGCTTTGCGACCCTGATTCGCCTGGCCGAGGAAGCTGGCCTGGTCGATCCTGAGAAATATGCCACCATGCTCGAGTTCATCGACCCTGAGCAATTCAGCGACTATGTGATCTTGAATTGGTATGCCGGCACCGAAGATTGGCCCGATAACAACTGGTACGCCGACGTGCAATTGCCCGCCGGTCAAAATCGCTTCTTCGTGTGGGATATGGAGCTGAGCTGGGATGGTGGCGCCGGGCTTTACCTGGGGAAGGGTGGCAAGGAAGGTGCTCCTTTCCCCAATGTGGTAAAACTAACACTGGCCGCCCTGTTTGAAAACCCTGATTTCCGTCTGCTGTTTGCCGACCGTGTCTACAAGCACCTGTTCAATGATGGCACCCTTAGCGATGAAAACGCCAAAGCCCGCTGGTTGGCTATAACGGATGTCATCGAACCCGCGATCGTGGCCGAGTCTGCACGATGGGGAGATGTGCGTTTCGAGGAACCCATTACCCCGGCCGATTGGCAACATGCTCGTGCTTACGTACTGGCGCAAATGGATGGCAATGGTGACAAACTCATCAGGCTACTGCGTGAAGAAAACTATTATCCGGCCATCGATCCACCCCAATGGAGCCAGCCTGGAGGGTCATTTGAAGATAGCCTAACGTTGAAGATGTCGGCGCCGGCAGGATCGATTTATTTCACTTTGGATGGGTCTGATCCACGGAAGAGGGTGACAGGTGAAGTATCCGATTCGGCCATCGTTTACACCGAGCCGCTGGAGATCAGCGCCGAAACCACGGTCAAATCGCGCCTAAAGGAGGGTGACACCTGGAGCGCCATGCGAGAGGCCACATTCACCCGAGTCGGCCAGCATCCAGATGTGCGCATCACCGAACTGATGTACAATCCTCCCAGTGGCAGCGACTACGAATTCATCGAAGTAAAAAACGTCGGCGATGCCACTATGAATCTTTCAAACGCCTACATCGACGGCATCGACTATCGTTTTCCCTTGGGCACATCCTTGAGCCCCGGTGCTTTCATCGTGCTTATACGCGATTTCCTGGCGTTCCGCGAGATGCAACCCGAAGCTGACTTTCACGGTTTTTACACAGGCAAGCTGGCCAACGAAGGTGAAACTATCACCCTGCTCGACGCTCAGGGTGACGTGATCTCCTCTGTCAGTTATGGTATTGCCAACGGCTGGCCGCTTAGTGCGAACGGCGGCGGTGATTCGTTGGTGCTCGTCGATCTGTCGAGCGATCCTGACGATCCCCGAAGCTGGCGAGCCAGCCACCTTCTCTATGGCTCACCCGGCCGTGATGAACCCGAGCCGTAATCGCTAACTCAGACCCTTACCACGATGCGCTACAAGACAGCTCAGCGTTTTGAACTCAAATACATCCTGCACAGCGACCAAGTCGCAGCAGTTTCAGAAACACTGCTAGACTACATCGAAACGGATGACTATGGTGATGCCCAAGGCCGCTACACCGTCACCAGTCTCTATTTCGATTCGGCCGATTACAAGGCTTATTGGGATAAGCTGGAGGGCCATCCCTACCGTCGCAAGCTACGAGTGCGAGTTTATGGCAACCAGGTCGTGACGCCGCAAACCCGTTGTTTCGTCGAAATCAAACAACGTCTCTACAAAACCGTATCCAAACGGCGCGTCGTGTTACCGCATGAACAAGCCATGGAGAGCGCCAACTATCGGCAACTGGCCACAACCCTAAGCCCGGACGATGCCGCTACGTTACAAGAGGCCCTCTATCTTCATGATGTGTTGCAACTTCGCCCCACCTGCATTGTGCGTTATGATCGACTTGCTTTCAATGGCGGCCAATATGATCCCGGCCTGCGTATTACCTTCGACTCTGACCTGAAATTTCGAGTCCATGACCTATCCCTGCTCTCTGAAACCTACGCCGGCAATCGCTATTTTCTACCGCCACACTGGTACATCATGGAGATCAAGATCAATCACCGGGTGCCCTATTGGCTAACTGAAATTATCGGCAAACATAGTTGCACGCAGCGCCGAATCAGCAAGTATTGCACCTCACTTGAAGTTGGCGAGGTCATCCAAAGCCGGCAACGGATCGCTGAAAACTAGTGAAGCTCTGACTCATAGCTCCCAGATAAGGGACACGAATTCACACGGGTTTCGCACACGGATATAACATCTATATCTGTGAAAATCCGCATTAAACGCAACACGCAACACGCCCAAATAAACCGTATGAAATCTCGTTGAAGCAACTGATTTTTGATATACAGAAATTCACCTGTCTACAGGAGAGATGATGGAAGATCTCACCGCTTTATTCGCACAACTCGAAAACACCGTAGCTACCTTTACTATCCAGGATCTGGTTCTCACCATCGTCCTTAGCTTCGCACTCTCATTGGTCATTGCCTGGATGTACAAGATCACGCATCACGGCACTTCCTACAGCCAGAGTTTTGTACAGACGTTGGTCTTGGTGAGCATGGTTGTCGCCATTATCATGTTAATCGTGGGCTCGAACATCGCCCGAGCCTTTACTCTGGTGGGGGCGCTCTCTATTATCCGTTTCCGTAATGCGGTCAAAGAGACACGGGATGTAGGATTCATCTTCTTTGCCATGGCTATCGGTATGGCCTGCGGCACCCGCTTTTACCTACTGGCGGTAATTTCCACCGTTCTCATCAGTTCTCTGGTGTGGGTCATGGTCAGGCTGGATATGTTTGCCAAAGATGTGAGGGAGCAAGTGCTCAAAATAAGGCTCCCAGGCGATATCCCGTATGAACGTGTTTTTAACAAGATATTCGAACAGTATCTGGCACGCTGGCATCTTATCGCCATGGAGACAGTGCAGGCAGGGACCCTGACAGAATTAGTCTACGGAATCGAACTCAGAAAACAGGCCGATGCTCAGGCGATGATCAACGACCTGCGCCTGCTCAATGATAACAACAAAGTAGCGCTGATCACCGGACAACAGGAAGTGGACTTGTAATGGGTGTACCCTGCCGGTTACAGAATATCGGATGAGCCAAAACCATAAACGAACGCTCTTTAGCCTGGCGCTGCTGGCGGCTATCATACTGCTAGCGGCGTTTTATCGCTTATACCAGATCAATACGCTTCCGCCCGGCGATGGCTATGACCCGGCTTGGTATGGGGTGGATGCCATCGATATCCTGGCGGGAGAACGGCCCCTCTTTTTGCCCACCAATTTCGGGCGGGAGGTGATGTTCAGCTATCTGGTGGCGCTGGTAGTAGGGCAGGTCGGGTACACGCCACCCGCTATTCATATCGCAGCCGCTATTGTCGGAATTCTCACGATCCCGGCCATGTACGCGGTTGCCAAAGCGTTATTTGCGGGTGAGAAGGGCGCTCTTGAGAAATATGGGGGGTTGTTGGCTGCCTTTACCCTGGCCATCTCTTATTGGCATCTCAGTTGGAGTCGTTTTGGGGTGCGGGCAATCCTTATCCCATTGTTTACCTCCCTCAC
>PIVW01001350.1 GCA_003353825.1 Chloroflexota bacterium | reverse complement strand
GGTGATGACGTTATTGGCGATGATCAGCTGGTCATAAAAGGAGCGATGCATACCGAATATAAACGGGACGGGCGCCTCCAAGATCCGCGCAAAAGATTCGGGCAACACCGGTATGAAATTGTATTGATACTCAAACGGCCACAGCAACGACTTCAGCGTCTCCGCGCACGGCGTGATCAGCGCGTAGTTGGTGGAAATGAGCACGATTTGCCGCTCCAACAGGATGAAGCCAATGAGATTGATGATGTCGTCAATGGACAAGCAACGAAATAGATAATCGAATCTGAAGCAGCAATGTGGTAAATTGTACCTCGCATTCAATTTGAACACATGTTTTTTAGTGCCGATGGAATATTGCACGCCGGGATGGCCACATAAGGGCAGCGGGACACGGTGGAAGAAGTGCGATAGATACTTCTCGATCGGCACGCGGTTGGCCGGCGACTGCGAGATACAATAAATGTCGTTCAAGAACAGCAGGAAGCCGGTATAGAAGGCGTAATGTGAGAGGACGCAGATGGCTTTGGGAGTATATGTGTGTCGCTCGCGTTCCTCGTAAAAGATAATCGCCGCGCCGTAGATCCTTGTGCCTAATTCTGAGCTCAATACGAAAGTATGCTGCTGCGAGCCAGCTATTTTATGCACAAACTCGTCGTCTAAGGAAGGGTCGACATCCATCTCCCTCTCGGCATCGGCATCGGCGTCGCCATCGCCAT
>PIVW01000639.1 GCA_003353825.1 Chloroflexota bacterium | reverse complement strand
CATGATGACCTCTCTTATGATGTGATGTTTTTCAGAAAGGTTTGCTCATGAACCCGTTTCCGTCAAGTTTCGTCATACTCCCAGTTCAACTGCGGTGCTACCGGTACATCTACTAACCTCATTATTGCCGATCTGCTGGCCCAGCAAACGAACGCGTCTCTCAGCCTATTCGAACCCGCGCTCGTTGCCGTCCCCGTTGTGGCGGTGAGCCTTGTCTGGGTTGTCAGCTTTGGCCAGCGTCTTTTACCCGACACCAGTGAACAGCCGAAACGAATCGGCCCCAACCTGCGAGACTTGGAAAAAACTTACGCTATGGGCAATGCCTTTTACCGCCTGCGCGTTCGTTCCGATTCGGACATGGTTGGAAAACAGCTCGATGCCTTGGATTTACGCGATCGTTGGGGTGTGAACATCGTTGGGGTGGCGTATCCTGGGACGGCCTCATTTCGCCCCTGGTCCGATCTCGTCCTCGAGGCCGATCACGAGATCATCGCAACGGGAAAACGCGCAGATGTACTGCAGATGGGATCGATCCACCACCTCGAACCCAAAGGCTCGGTAAGCATTTTCGAACTGGCACGCCTGTCACCTGCCGACATGGAACTAGCCGAAATGATGATCCCGCCTTACTCGCCACTGGTGGGAAAGACACTTGAAGAATTGAACTTCCGTGAAATCTACCATCTGAACGTACTGGCGATACTGAGATCGGATAAAGCCTCTGCGCACAAACTGTTCGATACCCCTTTGATGGTCGGAGACCGTCTCCTGGTCGAGGGTGTGCCTCAGCAACTTATTGCCTTACGAGAAGGTAACACCATGGTCGTGCTATCCGATCTCGGTGTTTCGAGTGAAGACCTTATCTCAAAACGCTCCCTCTGGATGTTGTACATTCTGGCCGGCGTGGTGTTATTGAGTCTTTCGGGGCTGGTAGCGTTACCCATTGCAGCATTGTTAGGAGCATTCGCATCTGTCCTATTGGGATGCACTTCTGCCGAAGGCGCGTACGAGGATGTGGATTGGCCGATACTGATCCTTGTGGCAGCACTGCTTCCCCTGGGCGCGGCCATCACTGATTCAGGGTTGGCAACCGCTATCGGCGCTCCCTGATCTCTTTACAATTAGGAGCACTGGGGCCACAGGCATTGTTGGCGTTGCTGGTACTGGCCTCGGCCCTACTCACGCAAATTCTGGCCAATCTCATCGTAGCCCTGATCATGGCGCCCATCGCTTTTGATCTCGCTCTGGCGATGGGTGTCAACCCCACCCCCTTTGCCATTGCCCTGCTATTAGCTGTGGCCACTGCCTTCCTGACCCCCCTTACCGAAGTGATCAACATCATGATGCGTAAACCGGGTGGCTATCAATTCCGCCACTACCTGGCGCTAAATGTACCGGTTTTGGTCATAGTACTCATCGCCGCCATCTGGCTTACCCCCATAATCTGGCCATTCTGATATATCTTGGCGCGAGTAACAAGTGGCATGTTTGGGGCATGAACGTAACCCCGATCAAGTGGTTGGCCAATCAGCGCCATCATAGTAACGTGTGCCTTGGTGTCCACGCCTGGGGAGGGGAGGATCAAGACGTTCGCCGGGACATTCCACCATGATCAGGGTGGGGGGTTTGCCCGATTTAGGCCTCTACGCGCATAAGTCGCGCAAGGTACAGGCTTTATCTCTCCGGCCTCAATGAAAGCAACAAGGTCACGAGCTTCCTCAGATGTTCACAAAGTTGAACCAAATAGGGTCAAGTGCTTTAACATGTTGCAAACCTGCCACTTGCCACACACCGACAAAAAAGTTGTCGATGATTTTGCGTAAGCGCCTATTGCAGTTGAATGAGCGGCAGGTAGAGTAAGAAATCGGCGGGTGGCACTGCCGGTGTCATTGTCACAGTGGGGGAAGTAGTTGGAGTTGGTGATGGGGTAACTGTAGGCGTCATTGTTGGCGTAGGCGTAGGAGTGGAGGTAGGCGTGGGAGTGGGAGTGGAGGTGGGAGTGGGAGTGGAGGTCGGTTCAGGCGTAAGGGTCGGTGTCAATGTCGCAGTGGGGGTGGTAGGCACTTCGAAATAGAAATCGCTCAGGTAGAAATCGGCTGAAGGTTCATGCCACTCCACGCTGTTTGGCGCCAAAACTACCCCATCATCACTCGTCACTCCGGTGGCTATCATACCCTCCGGCGGTTCCGCCACAAGCCGGAAATAATCGAACACCCAGGGCTCGACGATGTAGAAATTGTAGAATCCAGACGCATCTGCAACCACTTCATTCACCCAAGATCCAGGTTGAGGCTCGTCTTCATTTCGACCATAAAGGCGCAAGGTTACTTCAGGCAGCGGCTTATGCTCCTCATCATCCTGCCGGCCCTCGTAGGTGTAGCCGCGGAAACGCCAAACTTGCAGTTGGTGTTCGAATGCGCCCATGTCGACCGAACTACCGGAGATGCGGGGGGAGCCTTGCAGATCGTAGGGGATTGGTTCTGCAGTGTCGCCATCGCCGTCGAGGTCCGAAGAATCAGATGGCAGCCACGAGTTATTGCCGGTGTCAATGGCCGGAGAATCAGGTTGCAGACGCAGATCTCCGTAGTCGTTGTCTTCCAGTGTGCCCCAGTCGCCGTCTCCGGAGTCAGGCGGGCGAACAAAGCGCGGATCGGTATCGAGTATGGCTCCGTCACAGGTGGCATTCAGCGGACAACCACCTTGCACCAGGCTGTCGGAAATCGTTGTCTGGCCGTCACCAGATACGTATATAACAGACCCGACATGACCCCAGAAAATACTGTTGTGAATAATCGGGCTGCTATCGTGGCTGTACATGCCGCCGCCAGAATATTCTGCCGAATTTGCCGCGAAGGTGACGTTTGTAAGGGTTGGGCTGCTACCGTAGCGGGTGTACATACCGCCGCCGTCTTCGCCTGCCGAATTAGCCGTGAAGGTGACGTTGGTGAGGGTTGGATTGCTAT
>PIVW01000138.1 GCA_003353825.1 Chloroflexota bacterium | reverse complement strand
TGGATTGACACGCAAATGGTCGTGTACTTACATGACTGTGAACCAATTGAGTAACGCAAGACCATGCCGCCGCCTTGGTGAACAAGCTGTCATCGGGGCGGCGGTTGTCGTTCATTGGGTTGTCATGTGAAACCGCTATACTGGTCGCGTGGTCGATTGGTCTGTTGGTCGCATGGTCTTAGGGTCGTGCGTTTATTCGGTCACCCCTTCACCTTGCCACCGTGTCACCCAGTCACCTTGTCACTCAAGCTTCTATCTGTCGCCCACCCTCGCGGCTAGCTCGTACATTGGCTTGGCCCGCCGTTCATGTTGCCGGCATATCACCCGATTGGGACACGGCCACAGCTACATGGAGCCAGGCCCAAACGGGTAGCCCTTGGCAAACAGCCGGCGCACAGGGCGGTCTCGACCGTACCGATTCTGTAGATAGCAAGCTGGTCGATTATACGGATATCGGCAGCTGGCTGCACTTCGACGTCACCGACCTGGTCTCGGCCGGCTACACCTCTTTCATCCTTTATGGCGAACATGAAGGTGTGAACAAAGCGATCTACTTCCCATCCAGTGAATACTGGGATGCCAGTAAGCACGCCAAACTGACGATCCACCACGACTGATGATTGTGTAGGGGGCGGCGTTTGCTGCCCCCTACGCTACTTTTCTATCTATAGGAGGCTAACTGATAATGAAACGCTATGCCGTTTTTTTTCTAATATTACTTGTACCCCTCGCCTTGCTTGTGATGTTGGCAAACATCAGCGAGGGGGAAGCTGTGACACCCTCTTCATCACCATCTGCCCCGGCCATGCCAATGGGCCAATATGGTAGAGGTATTTAGGTCAGAGGGGATCTGGCCTACGTCAGTGGCAGTGTGGGCTATGGTATCCATGCCATTCTCATATACGACATCTCTGACCCCTTATCACCCCAGCAGCTGAGTGTGATCCCCGCTCCTGAAGGAGCAGAAGAATGGTATGAGTTCGACGTGGTTGGAGATCGTCTTTATGCTTTTGAAATGCGTAACGCCAATAGCATACAGGACGTACAAGAAAGCATGTTCGAGGGCATCGTCCACATCTTTGATGTGTCGAATCCCACTACACCTGTTGAGGTAGCCCAGTTCAGAGGACCGGGCTTTTATGGCTTCGGTATGCCAATTGTGATCAGGGCCAGCGCTGACAACCGCTACCTGCATCTTAATGATGCGAATAGCTATTATATCAGCATTTATGATATTTCTGATCTATCGAACCCACAGTTAGTTTCGACCTATGGTGATGAGTGGGGTAACAATGCTCATCTGATACTTGTTGGCAACCGCGCTTATGTAGAGACAAAAGATCAATACGCGAGTGAGCATTTCGCCGTAACGATATACGATGTCTCTGACCCCGCAGCCCCGGTACTGATCAGCGACGAGAGTCTACAGGAACTGACACAGGGTATTAGTGCACATTTCAGTGTGTGGGATAACATGCTCTATGCCTCAAAATCAAATAGAGTGGATTTCGAACTATTCTGTTCGATACAAGTGATTGATGTGAGTGATGCTCTGCATCCCATCCTAGAGGGTGAGATTGACAAATGCGGAGGTAATTTCAGAAACGAAAGTGGTCTATTCTATTTTGATACAGCAAATGAGGAATTCCGTGACTACTGGGGAGAATTATGGGTGTATAACGTCGAAGATCCGGCAAGCCCTTCGCCTTTGCTGAGTTATTCGACAAAATATGAATTTCGTGGTTCTGGTCCCTTTGATCTGTACGGCAGTTGTGTAGTTATAAATGAGGGGGGGGGGCCATGTGTTCTGTTCAGATACACATGACAAAGTTTCACCTACACCAACCGCGACAGTTACCTCTACTTCTGTCGTCACGTCTACTGCTACGTCAACTTCACCTCCTGTCAGCACGCCAACATTCACCCCCACGGTCACGGTAACCCAAAGCCCAACCCCAGTCTCTTTGTTCATGCCATTGCTGCGTCTGGATTGACAGGTTAGTCTGGTGGTCGCTTGGTCTTTTGGTCGTGCTGTTGTCCAATCACCCCTTCACCTTGTCACCCTGTCGCCCCTTCGCCCCTTCACCCCTTCACCGTGTCACCCCTTAGCGCCCCCAAACGTATATAATTTCTTGCGGCATCCTTCCCTATTTGTTACCCTAACCACATCCCCTTGTTTTTATTGTCAATTTCTCCTTACATTCGTCCTATCCGAGGTGTGTTTATGCGTGTGGTGGCAATGATTATGGCCGGCGGTGAAGGATCTCGTCTGACAGTTCTTTCGGCGCATCGCGCCAAGCCATCGGTTCCCTTTGCAGGAAAATACCGTATTATTGATTTTCCCCTGTCCAATTGCATCAATTCTCAGATTTACGATGTCGCAATTCTCACTCAATACCGGCCACATTCACTTAATGAACATATCGGTATAGGAAAACCTTGGGATCTGGATCGGGCACGAGGCGGTGTTCAGTTGCTGCAGCCTTATCTTGCTCGTGGTTCACAGGGCTGGTACCAGGGAACAGCCGATGCCGTCTACCAAAACCTCGATTATCTTTTCAATCGTGATGCAGACCTAGCTATCATCTTGTCGGGTGACCATATTTACAAAATGGATTATCGTGAAATGATCAGCTATCATGAGGACAAGGGTGCTGATCTGACGGTTGCGGTTATGAATGTGCCGCTGGAAGAAACCGATCGTTTCGGGATCATGACAACCAATAAGAATGGTCGGATCACAGAGTTTCACGAAAAACCGAAGAAGCGAGATAAGGGAACCTTAGCCAGCATGGGCATCTATATATTCGATGTCGACGCGCTGGCCAAACGCCTACAGCAGGGACACGAGTCGGAACCCAATCTCGATTTCGGAAACCATATCATTCCCGGCATGATTGAGAATGACAAGGTATATGCCTATCAATTCGATGATTACTGGGTCGATGTTGGAACCGTCGATGCCTACTGGCAGACGTCCCTTGAACTCTGCGATCCTGATAGCCCCCTCAATCTGTGGGACCCTGATTTCGTGATAAGAACCCGCAGCCAGGAGCGGCCACCGGTGAGGTGCAGCGCTCAGGGTCAGGTTACCCGTTCGTTGGTCAGCAATGGCTGTGTTATTCATGGACAAGTTGACCATTCGGTACTCTCTCCAGGAGTCTATGTTTCACCCGGTGCTGTCATTCGGGAGTCCATTATCATGAACGATACCTGGATTGGTCCAGGTGCCGTGGTGGAGCGTGCAGTGATCGACAAACAGGTTATGATCGGCCCCGGTGCTTACATTGGCTATGGCGATGACCTTACACCCAACCAGTTACTGCCCGACAAACTAGACACAGGAATCACCGTGATCGGCAAAGGCGCACACCTTCCTGCCAATATTAAAATTGGTCGAAATGTACTGGTACAAACTGATGTCGATGAGGATGGCGCCTCCGGCTATGATTATATTCCCAGTGGCTCGACTATAGCTCCAGGCATGATCGACACCCCTCAGCCCCCTCCTGCGACCCCATCGTCCATCTCAGATAGCGAAGTAGAAGCAACAGAGGAGGAAACAGTATGAGTGTTCTCGCTATGATCCTGGCAGGTGGCGCTGCCCCTGGTCTGAGTACCCTTACGGCCCGCCGCGCCGAAGCCTCTATTGCCTTCGGCGGTAAGTATCGCGTTATTGATTTCCCACTTTCCAACTGCGTTAATTCAGAAATCTACAATATTGCCGTGCTCACTCAATACATGCCACGCTCGTTAAACGACCATATCCGAGCAGGCAAACCGTGGGATCTTGATCGAACAGAGGGGGGGGTGCGCCTGCTGCAACCCTATCAGAGTAGTGCCGAGGAACGTGGCGCCTGGCAAGAAGGATCGGCTGACGCCATACGTTTCAACCTCGATGTTATACGCGAAAGCCGGGCGGATCTGGTGCTCCTTCTTTCGGGCAACCACATCTATAAAATGAATTATCGTCCTATGCTCGAGTTTCACCAGCAGCGACGGGCAGACGTCACCGTCGCCGTGCGAGCGGTGAGCCCCTATCAAACGTATCGCTTCGGCATGGTGACAACTGATTCCGATGGTCGTATGATTCGCTTCGAAGAAAAGCCAAAGCGCACCCGTTCGACGCTTGCCAGTATGGGGATTTACGTATTCAATGCCGACGTGTTACATGATTGGCTAACAGATTCCGGCAAGAAATTCAAACATCTGGGCGGTGAATTTCTGCCCAGATTGGTCAAACGCAAGCGAGCGTACGCCTATGAGTTTGAGGGTTACTGGACCAATGTCGGCACCATTCCTGCCTATTATGAAGCCAACATGGCCCTGTTATCAGACATCCCTGCTCTAGATCTTTCGGATCAGCGCTGGGTGATTCACACGCGCTCAGAGCAATATCCCCCCGTTTGGCTGGGACCCAACGCCCAGATTAGTGGCAACCTTCTCAGTGATGGGGCCCGAATCGAAGGCAAAGTCTATCGCTCTGTGATTGGCCCCGGGGTCCATGTCGGACCCGATGCCGAAGTGCTGGACAGCATCATTATGAACAACACGAGCATCGGCGATGGTGCCATCATCAACCGGGCGATCCTCGACAAGAATGTCACGATCGGGGCCAATGCAAGGATAGGAGCCGGTGATGACAACACCCCCAACTCCACCCTCCCCGACATACTGAACACAGGCATCACCCTGGTCGGCAAAGGCGCAGATATCCCGGATACCATCAGCCTGGGACGCAATGTGGTTGTGGTGGCAGGTACCACATCTGAGCAATTCACCACCAATGATGTGGCGAGTGGAGAGACTATTGCCTAGGGCTGTTTCAGTCTGTCGTCCCCCTTCACTCATCTCCCCCATGTGAATCTATGAGTGCTCCCCAACAAGATTTTGTTCACCTGCACGTCCATAGCGAGTTTTCGCTGCTCGATGGCTTGAGTAAAATCAAAGACCTGATTGCTCGCGCCCAAGAACTGGGACAACCCGCAGTGGCACTGACCGACCATGGCAGCATGCATGGCACAATCGACTTCTACAATGCTGCCACCGATGCCGGTGTCAAGCCTATCGTCGGCGTCGAAGCTTACATGACCCAGTGGGGGCGTCCGATGTCGGGGCGAGATTCACAGCTTGATCGGGCTCGGCACCACTTACTGCTATTGGCCGAGAATCAAACTGGCTATAGCAACTTACTCAAGATCGTTTCTGCGGCCGAACTCCAGGGCTATTATTATCGTCCGCGCGTCGATGCCGATTTCCTGGCCCAGCACAGCGAAGGAATTATCTGCACCACCGGCTGTATGGCCGCCGAAGTGCCATACTATCTCAATGACGAGAATCGCGCACCCGATCCAAAACTGGCGCTGGAACGGCTGCATTGGTATCTCGATGTGTTTGGGAAAGATCGTTTTTATATCGAACTGCAAGAGCATTCGATACCCACGCTTCACGGCATCAACAAAACCTTGCTGGAGTGGTCGGGCAAGTACGGTATGGGCATGGTGGCGACCAATGATGTTCATTACGTAAGAGCCGAAGACGCAACGCCACATGACATCTTGCTCTGTGTGCAGACGAGCAGCAGCTTCAATGCGGAAAAACGCATGCGTATGTCGGATAGCGATTATTATCTAAAGTCTCGGGCCGAGATGGAAGATCTATTCCTGCCCTTCGCCGATCTTCCCGCAAGTGTGTTCACAAATACCTTGAAAATTGCCGAGATGTGCACTGTGGATCTGAGCCCTACCGGTTACCATCTGCCAAGCTTCGATGTGCCATCGGGTTTGACGGCTGAATCCTACCTGAGACAATTGGTCGAGAAGGGTTTAGATGAACGTTATGGCAGCCGTGCCAGAGAACCGGAAACCCAGGCGCGTAAAGAGCATGAGTTGAAGATCATCCATCAGATGGGTTTCGACACTTACTTTCTGATCGTTTGGGATTTGTGTGAATATGCTCGCCAGCGCAATATCTGGTGGAATGTACGTGGGTCGGGCGCAGGATCGCTTGTAGCCTATGTGGTCGGCATTACCCAGCTCGATCCTTTGCCCAATAATCTTATCTTCGAGCGGTTTCTCAATCCCGGTCGTGTCAGCATGCCTGACTTCGATCTGGATTATCCCGATGACCAGCGCGACCAAATGATCGAGTATACCATCCAAAAATATGGCGAAGATCAGGTCGCCCAGATTGTGGTGTTTGGGACTATGAAAGCGCGTGGGAGTGTGCGGGATGTTGCTCGGGTGATGGAGGTGCCACTAGACGAAGTTGACTCTATCACTAAGTTGATCCCAGGTGGGCCCAAGGTCACTATCAAAAAAGGATTGGAGGAAGTGACTGAGTTGCGCATGCTCTATGATCGGGATAAACGCACGCGCGAGCTTATCGAGACAGCACAGAAGCTGGAGGGTGTTGCCCGGCATGTCAGTATCCACCCCGCGGCAGTGATCGTGGCAGATAAACCCTTGGTTCATTACACGCCTCTGCGCCGATCCCCCTCAAAAGGTCTGCGCGACTACATCACCCAATATACCTATCCGGTTCTGGAATCATTGGGGTTGCTCAAGCTGGATTTTTTAGGTCTATCCACACTGACAATTATGCGAGTGGCTTCTGAGCTGATCCAAAAACGGCGCGGAAAAAACTTTACCCTCGAGAACATCCCCACCGATGATCCTCGTAGCTACGAATTGTTGGCATCGGGTGAAGTGACCGGTGTATTCCAAGTTGAATCGGAGGGCATGCGGCGGGTGTTGCGGAGTATGCAACCCACCAAGTTCGAACAGATCGTCGCCACCATCTCCCTGTATCGCCCTGGCCCCATGCAGTACATTCCTGACTACGTAGAACGCATGCATGGTAAACAAAAGGTGACCTACGCAGATCAGGCTCTGGAACCCATCTTATCTGAAACCTATGGCATCATTGTCTATCAGGAACAGATTATCCAAATCGCCTCGCAGTTGGCCGGTTATACACCTGGCGAGGCGGACCTGATGCGCCGGGCTGTAGCCAAGAAAAAAGAGAAGGAAATGGCAGAGCATCAGGTCAAATTTATCGAAGGGGCTGTAGAACGGGGCATTGCGCGCGAGGCTGCAAACAAAATCTACGAAGATATCGTATTTTTCGCCAATTATGGCTTCAACAAGTGTCTGCCGGGTGATGTGGAGGTCGTGGACATAGCAACCGGTCGATTGTTGCGTGTTGCAGATCTTTACCAGCAAAGAGCACATTTGGATCATACACTGACGTGCGATCTCGCCGATCGGAGACTAGGCAAAGGGAGCGTATCGAAGGTGATGGAAAACGGCATCAAACCTGTCTTCCGTTTGAGCACTGCCCTGGGCCGGAGCATTGAAGCGACAGGCAACCATCCCTTCTATACAATTGGTGGTTGGAGTGAGTTGGATGACTTGCAGGTAGGTGATCTGATAGCAGTGTCGCGCAGACTACCGGTTGAAGGTTGCGCACAGTGGCTGGATCATGAGGTTGTGGCCTTGGCCCAAGAACTTGATACCTGTGGGAAAAATAAGCGCGAATTCGTGATCCCAGCGACAGTATTCGAACTGAATAATCGCCAAATCGCACTCCTCATCAGCCGGATGTGGGCAGGCACTGGCCGCATTCAAGTTGCAGAGCGAGATTTCTCTTATGCAACTGTTTCTGAGCGCATGGCCCGGCAACTACAGCATTTGCTTTTACGCCTGAACATTGTCAGTCGTTTGCAAGCAGTTGAGCACACTTATAAAGGGGGCGGAACCGACTTTCAGCTTGTAATCACAGGCGATGAGAGTATCGCGGCATTTGCTGAAAAGATACATGTTTATTTCCTTGATCCTGATCTAAAATCAGGAGTTCAGAACCTGTATGTGGAACGGCCCGTATCTCCAATCACTCAAAACATTAATCCTGTTGTTATCAAAGAATTTGCCGGTGATACGCTATCCCGCTCAGGCCTGAGCGGGGAAGAGATTCGTTCTGAGACAGATGACGCCTACCGGGAAATCTATCCCCAACATGCTGCTGCAAATTCTAGCAGCCACCGTACCTCTGACATTGATCGCAAAACGTGTTGCGATTATTCGGATAATGATCTTTATTGGGATGAAATTGTAGACATTGAGTATGCCGGCGAAAAACAAACTTATGATCTAGAGGTACCGGGAACAAATAATTTCATAGCCAACGATATACTTGTTCACAATAGTCATGCCGCTGACTACGCTGTTATCACAGTGCAGACAGCCTACCTGAAAGCACATTATCCGGTCGAGTACATGGCAGCTCTGCTTACGGTTGAACTGGATAATCAGGAGAAGGTGACTAACTTTATCACGGAGTGTCGCAAAATGGGCATTGCCGTGTTGCCTCCTGATATCAATCAATCGGACCTGGGATTTGCAATCCGAGAAGAGCTAGTCGAGGTTGATATCGCCACGTTCGGGCGCAGCACTTTTGATTTTCAGGCGCCAAAAGGATCGGCCATTCGTTTTGGATTGGGGGCCGTGAAGAATGTGGGACATGGGCCAGTCGAGGAGATCTTACGAGCTCGCGTAGAGGGTACTTTCGCCTCTTTGCAGGAGTTCTGTGAACGCGCCGACCTGCGCAAGGTAAACAAACGTGCGCTGGAGTGCCTGATCAAGGTCGGAGCATTTGATGCTTACGGGGATAGAGAAACGGTGTTAGCTATTATAGACCGCATGATGCAGCTCTCGATCAACACGTGGGAAGCGCGCGATGTAGGACAAATAAGCCTGTTCGACATGTTCGACATGCCTGAACAAAAAAGTAGTGCTCAAGACCTCTTTGATCCGCCACCGGTGTATGATCAGGTTCCCGCCCGCGAACGTTTGGGGTGGGAAAAAGAACTTCTGGGCGTTTATGTCTCAGAACATCCTCTAGAGCGAGTGACTGCCAATTATAAGGACGTGATTTCCTGCCTCTGTAGTGAGGTCGCCGAAGACAAAGCTGGCCGAGAAGTCGTCTTGGCTGGAATGATCGCAGGCATACGCAATATCTTTACTAAAAAAGGCAAACGGATGGCGTTCGTTACCTTAGAAGATCTACAAGGCAATTGTGACGTGACGATTTTTTCTCGTACATTGGAAGCCACGCCAGACGATCTACTGCAAGTTGGTAATGTGGTTTTGGTGCGAGGTAAAATCGAGAGTCACAATGAACGTGTCAGTGTACTGGCAGACCATATCTCTGACACGTTCAGCCGCGCAGTGGCAGCCGACGATATTCTGCCTCAATTCGCCAGTCCACCCCCGCCACCCTCATGGGTACCCGAGGAGTCACCTCCCGAGGAGTACCCACAGCAACCGGCGGATGAAGAGGATCTACCCTGGAGTTCCACCTTAAGCAAAGGTGGCGAGAATGGCTCGCCCAAGCACCTTCGACCTGACGGTGACAGCCCAACCGGACATACAGGCTCCAACGATAGTACTGAACAACCCCATGAACCTCCCTCCCTGCATACGCTACGCCTTAAGTTTTCGTTAAGTACAAGTGGCAAAGAGGACAATCGCCGCCTGGTCGAAACGGTACAACTATTCCGACAATACGAAGGGCAGGATCGCTTTCTTCTGGTGGTGAACGACTCTCGAGGTACGGTAGAGCTAGATTTCCCAAACGACACCACACGCTGTTGCGATGAGTTGCTAGACCGGTTGCAAGCAATGCACGGAACCGGTTGTCTGGAAGTATCGTAGCAGCAACGTGAGCCGAATGCCGCTCAGTCAACACGTTGCATTTCGCTCTGATCGCGACTCGCAAACCACTCCGCTTGGATCAACTGCAAGATATTAGCCACCCAGTGTGCAACCACTACCAGAAGTAGGCTCCCTCTCCACAGAAACAAGGCGCTAAATGCCAGTCCTACCAGGGTCACTGCTACCACGCCCCATTCCCCTTGTGGTAGATGCAGTAATCCAAAAAACATCGAAGCGGCGATGGCAAAAAAGAGAACGTTTACATACGGAGAGAATCCCCCCAGCAGCAAAGAACGAAATAATAGCTCTTCAAGCACGGCAACCGGGATCAGTGCCAGAATCACCCAGGGCCACTGGTTGCGCGAACGTGGGCGGATGCTGCGCATAACAACATCCGAGTACAATTGGGGCTGGCGCCGGCGCACCCACTGTGAAGGAAAAAAAAGAATGAGGGATACCGCCACGCCCACAACCACACCCAGGACACTATCGCCAATGGGGTCTTCCGGTATCCACCCTAAGGTTTCTGGCCCCACACCACTTAGAAACCCCAAGCCGACACTAACAGCTATCAGGCCCAATCTTGCTACGTTTTCGGTGGGCAATAATAGAAGGTTCTCTTCCGGTTCCCACTCTTTCAACATCTGTCCAGTACGATAGGTCGCAAAGGACATAAAGCCTAACAGAGTCAGTAATCCGAGAGCGAAGAGGATGGGCATAGAGATCAGAAGTGAAAGGGGGACCCGGTGGAGATTTAGTTAGCGTTCTTGGGAGAGGGAATACTGGTACTCGGCAGTTTCGACGGTGACAGGGGCGAGCGCAGAGATAACGAGTACCAGATCTTCGCGATTATCGACACCTGTCAATTGCAGGCTACCTTGACCATCGGCACTTACAGGTACTTGGTGGATTACGACCGAGCCGTCCGCTTTTGTTTCAATGGCCTGAACAACCCAGCGCTGTTGCAGTAGGTTGTTTGTCAACAACCAACCTTCAGATTGCCAGTCGCCGGGGCCTTGCTCGAAATCTTCGAGATACCCGAGTTCAGGGATCTCTACATCATCGATAAACATACCAGGCTGTGTTACCGCGGTATCGGTCACATACTCGAAACGGATAAGAATCGGTTGGCCGGCGTATTCACTGAGGTCAACTTCCTCTTGCACCCACTCGGCGCTCCCCTGGCCGCTTTGGCCCGTGTAGCCGATGCCGTAGCCAGTGCCGTTGGGATTGTCTTCGGTTGTACGTTTTGTCTCCAGCATCGTCCAGGTATCTCCGCCATCTGTGCTAACCTCAACATAGGCGTAATCCCAGAGTTCTTCGATATCATACCAGGTTTGGTAGCGTAGCGTAGCTGTATCGACATCTGAAAGATCAACCGGCATTGTCAATCTCGTGTCAGAGACATTGACTCGATTACTCCAAAATGCCCAGTCGCCACTGAAAGCGTCGGTGGCTGCCAATTTGTTGGTTGGCTGGCCTGAAAATGTGATGTTGACATCGTCTTTTGCATCCACCGTAATGTAGTCAGCTGCGTATTGGTGGACTACGCCGCTACCCTCGGCCGGTAAACGGCGATGGTGTTCGGATGTCGTCCAATCGGCGGGATCGTATAATGTATATCCCCACCGACCATCTGCCAACGAGGGGTCGTCCAGCCAATTTGCCACCAGCCAGTCGGCGAATAGTTCGTCAACGCTGAGTCCAAGATCGAATTGATGCAAAACATTGTCAAGGGCTTCGACCGAGTTGGCAGGTTCAGCGATCAATGCTTGAGTGACCTCTTCGCCAAAACGTCCCAGGAAATAATTGAGGAAAAGGAAAGAGACACCGTAGTGTACGTACGTATCGTCCGAATCGGGCCAAGAATTGAGCTGGACATCGGGGTCGTCGGCGAATAAATCCTCTGGACGATAACTGTCGTCAGAACGTCCCAGCCCATTGAGTTGCATAGCCAACTCGGCTGCGCCCTCGTCCATCCATGTACTCTCATTCAAATCCTGATTCCAATGTATCATGTGCTGGAACTCGTGGGCCAGCACGCCATTGTAGAAGGCAGAACCAATGTCGGTGTTATCGACATTGATGTAAAACATCTCCTTTTCGTTGGAGAAGGGGTTGATCAGGCTGGATGCCTCATCCGCTGTCGAAAAATAACCGGCGACGGTATCGCCAATTCCTGTGGCATGTAGGACATGAAGCCTGGGGTCATTGTCGATGCCAGGTGACCACTCGCTGCCAAAAAACGCGCGGTTGGTGGGATAGATATCCGTATCAAAAAATCCGGCCGAACGGCGCAGATCATCAGTGTCTAGTCTGGTTCCGACCTCGCCCCACATATAAAGGTGATCGCTCTTGACCAGCAGTTCGGCGTCAATCTGCCAGGTCTCATCGTTATCGCTGTTCCCTACCCAAAAACTGATCACATCCCCCACTTCATAGTGAGGCGGCGTATCATTGACAACCAAAGGGATATCGCCCAGTTCCGGTTTTAACCGCATCGCCAGATCGCGCGGGTCGTTGCTGGGCACCAGAGCTTCACGAAGGAGGGTCTCAGTATCAAGGTTCTGATACGACCTTTCGTAAGATTCTCGTGGCGTCGGGGTGGGCCGGGGTAAGGGGGTGGGCCGAAATGATTCGACAGTGGCCGGTCGGGGCCCG